>WLOB01000378.1 GCA_009699505.1 Actinomycetota bacterium
CGGCGGGACGTAGACGAACGAGCCGCCCGACCACACGGCGCTGTTGAGCGCGGCGAGCTTGTTGTCGTTCGGCGGGATGACCGTGGCGAAGTACTCCCGCACGAGCTCGGGGTGCTCGCGGAGCGCCGTGTCCATGTCGGTGAAGATGACGCCCTGCTTCTCGAGCTCCTCGTTCACCTGGTGGTAGACGACCTCGGACTCGTACTGCGCGCCGACGCCGGAGAGGAACTTCCGCTCGGCCTCCGGGATGCCCAGGCGGTCGAACGTCTTCTTGACGTCCTCGGGGACGTCGTCCCACGAGCGCTCGGAGCGCTCGGAGGCCCGGACGAAGTAGTGGATGTCGTCGTAGTCGACCTCGGCCAGCATGGGGCTGCCCCAGGTCGGCTGCTCGCGGGCGAAGAAGTAGTCCAGCGCCTTCAGGCGGAAGTCGCGCATCCACTGCGGCTCCTGCTTGAACTCCGAGATCTTCTCGACGATCTCGCGGTTGATGCCCTTCGGCGCCTTGTAGAGGTAGTTCTCGGCGTCGTGGAAGCCGTACTTCTCGGTGTAGTCGGCGTTCAGGTCGACGAGCGAGGACTCCTCCTGGTTGAGGAGCGAGCCGGTGGTCTCGGGAGGCGTGGGCATGTCAGTCCATCTCCAACTTGATCGTGTCCCCGTCGATGACGACGGGAAAGGTGTCGACCGGCTGGTAGGCCGGAAGGGTCTTCGGTCGCCCGGTGCGCAGGTCGAACACGGAACCGTGCCGCGGGCACTCGATGGTGCACGCGGCGGTGTCGAGCTCGCCGTCGGACATGTCGCCGTCGTCGTGACTGCACCGGTCCTCCATCGCCAGGATCTCGCCGCCGCAGTTGACGACGACGATCTCCACGTCGTCGTGCTCCAGCGTCACGCGCCCCCCCGAGGGGAGGTCGTTCAGCGGGCAGACGTCGATCAGGGGCACAGGGAGGGCGGTGTGGCGTACATGGACCGGACCGGTCCTGAGCACGGTACGTGCCCGATCCCGATGTCCGATGCCGATGGACGGGATTGTATCGCGACCGGCCGCCGATCACGGCCCCAAATTGAAGGGATTACGAACTAGGGCGCCCTAAGCCGCGTCCGGGAGGGCCCGCGGGCGCCGCCGACGGTCGGTGCCGAGGGTCCGCGGCGGCGCCGGCCGGACGGGCGCCGGACCGCCGGACGGGCTCAGTCGCCGACGGGCACCAGCGCGTCCTCGCCGGGCTGCGCGTGCCGGAGGAGCCGGCCGTCCGCCGCGACCTCGTAGGCGCCCGTGCGCAGGAGCGGCGGCGAGTACGCGTGGATCGAGACGGCGGGGACCCCGCCCCCGTGCCGCATCCGGTGGATCTCGGTCGGCTCGATCGTGGCCCCGTGGTCGGGGTCCAGGCGACGCCGGATCGGGTCGCCGAACGCGGTCAGGCGCTCGTCGACGACCTCGCCCGTCGCGACGGCCACGCCGGCGCTCGACACGTCGTGGTCGTGGAAGCCCGTGTCGTGCCCCTCGCCCCAGCAGATGAGCCAGATCGTGACGTCGTCGTCCTGGTGCAGCAGGGCGTAGGTGCGCTGCTCCGGGTCGTGGCGGACGACGTCCTCCCAGCGGGACGGGTCCTCGGCGATCGTGCGGGCCAGCTCGGCGAGCTCGCCCGACGTCAGCGTCCCGCGGCGGACGGGGTAGTCGGTCTCGAACTCGCGGGCGGGGCGCGCGACGGTGCTCATGCCGCCACCGCGACGACGGGGGCGCGGCCGGTGCCCGGGGTCGCCTCCGGGGCGGCCGGCGACGCGGCGTCGCCGAGCAGCCGGCCGGCGGCGACGCTCGCCAGGCGCACGGGGTCGATGCCGGCGACGACCGGGACGTGCTGCTCCTCCGGCGCGACGACGGGGCGGTCGCTGCCGAAGGCGAGGCGGTCGGCGCCGACGGACTGCGCCGCCGCGGCGATCGTCCGGGGGCCGAAGGACGACGTCTCGTAGGCGATGTGCTCCGACCGCGCCAGCTCGACGGGCCCCCCGCGGGCGGCCAGGCGCTCGAGCATGAGCGCGCCGCCGCCGGCCAGGGCGGCGAAGGCGACCCGGAGCGTCGGGTGGGCGCGGTGACCGCGGTCCAGCCAGGTCGCCCAGGCGCGCAGCAGCTGCCCGGTGTAGTCGCCGAGGGCCGGCCACCAGGGCGCGTCGTCCGGACGACCCGCGGCGGCGCCGCCGGCGGGCGCGCCGGGGTGCACGAAGAGGGGCCGGTCGGCGCGGGCGAGCTCCTCGAGGACGGGGCCGAACCGCTCCAGGGCGTCCGCGTCGGCGAGCGCGGCGGCGGGCAGCGCGAGGCCGACGGCGCCGCGGGAGAGCGCGAGGCGCAGGTCGCGCGGCTGCGGGTCGCGGGACGGCACGGCCGCCCAGACGCCGAAGGGGCCGCCGTGGGCGAGGACGCCCTCGTGCCACGAGATCAGGAGCTGCCGGGCGTCGTCCGGCTCGAGGCCGTCGACCCCGATCGCCAGCGGCGGGACGAGCAGCGCGCGGTCCAGGCCCGCGGCGAACAGCGCGCCCTCGCGGCGGTGCAGGTCGATCTCGCACTCGCCGAGCGCGCAGGCCGGCTCGCCCGGGAGCAGCAGGCGCCAGCTCCCGTCGGCCTCGACGCGGGTCCTGGGGCCGTCCGTGCGCGCGGAGAGCGCGGCGAGGAACGGCTCCGGCCATGCGTGCTGGTGCAGGTCGGTCGGCGTGCTCACCGCTCAAACCTAGCAAACCCAACAGGGTTTTATGGTTTTACAATCGGCGGACCCCGGGGACCGCCCGGATCCCCTGTCCCAGCCGGGGTTCCGCGCTAGAAGCCGGCGGCGGGCCCCGTGCCGCTCGCGGGCGGCACGGCGTCCGGCGCGTCCTCCCAGTCGACGTTCGCGCCGATCGCGGCGGACTTGATGATCTTGAGCGACAGGAGCGCGCACTTGATGCGCGTGGCGGAGATGTCGATCCCGAGCAGCTCGAGGATGAAGTCCTGGTCCAGCGCGCGCAGCTCGTCGACGGTCATCCCGACGAGCTCCTCCGACGCCATGGACGCCGAGGACTGGGAGATCGCGCAGCCGTGCCCGTCGAAGCGGACGTCGGTGACGACGCCGGCGTCGTCGACCCGCATCATCACCTTGAGCTGGTCCCCGCAGGAGGGGTTCTTGTCCTCGAACTCGAGGTCGGCGGGATCGAGGGTGCCCCAGTTCCGCGGACGCTTGTAGTGATCGAGGATGTTCTCGCGGTAGAGCTCGTCCATGACCCCTCCATCGTCGCACGTGGCGCCGGGCGCCACGCGCCACGGCCGATCGCGCGCCCCGCGCGTGCGTGCACCGCATCCGGCGTGACCTCTGGTACCTTTGGCGCCTCGTGGTTAGGGGGACCAAAATACGGGTGCTGGCGGTGGGCCTGGCCGCCGCGTCGGCCGTCGCCCTGCCGGCGGCCCTGCCGGACCGTCCCGGCCTCCCGGGCCCGGCCGCCGCCCGCGCCGCCGCCCCGAAGGGGCCCCTGGACCGGGCGGTCGCCCGGCTCCAGGCCGCCCAGCGCGACGACGGCGGGTTCGGGACCACGCCCGGGGCCCGGCCCTCGGACCCCGCGACCAGCGCCTGGGCGGCCCTCGCGCTCGCGTCCGTCGGCGTCCACCCCGCGGACCAGCCGCGCCGCGGCACCACCGCGCTGGCGTACCTCGAGGCCCGCGCCGGCGACCTGACGGCCACGGAGGACCTCGCACGCGTCGTGCTCGTGCTCGCCGCGGCGGGCCGGGGAGCGGGGGACGCAGCCCGGGACGCAGCCCGCGAGCTCGCCCGGCGCCAGCGGCCCGACGGCGGGCTCCCCGACCGGAGCACGGGTCCGGCGCGCCTCGGGCCGACGGCGTTCGCGGTGCTCGCGCTGGCCACGGCCGACGACGCGGACGCGCGGGCGGCCGTGGGCCGCGGCGCGACGTGGCTGCGCGCGGCCGCGGGCCCGGGCGGCTGGGGCGTCGCGCCCGGGTCCCCCGCGCGCCCGGACACCACCGCCCTCGGGCTCCAGGCGCTGCAGGCGGCGGAGCCCGGCGAGGTGCCGCTGTCCCAGCGCGCCTACGACGCCTTCGGCCGCCGTGCGAACCCCGACGGGGGCTTCGGCGGGTCCGACCGCCGCCGCTCCACCGCGCCCGCGACGGCGGCCGTCCTGCAGGGCATCAGGGCGTTCGGCGTGGACCCCGCGAAGTACGTAGCGCTCAACGGCACGAACTCCACCAACACGGTCGCCTACCTCCGCGGGCTCCAGCGCCCCGACGGCGGCTTCGGCGACACGACGACCACGGCGCGGGTGCTGCCCGGCCTCAACGGCGTGGCGTTCCCGCTGCGACCCGTCGGCCGTGGCAGCGACCGCGCGAACGGCAGCGCCCCCGAGCCCGAGGACGACGGGTCGGCGGACCGGCGGGCCGCGGGACCGGCGTCGCCGGGCGGCGCCGAGGCGCTGCAGGGCGCCCGGGCCGGCGGGAC
>WLOB01000379.1 GCA_009699505.1 Actinomycetota bacterium
CCCGCCCGTTGCGCGACGGCGCGATCCTGCTGGGCATCATGGGCCTGCTGCTCTACGCCGGGTTCACGAAGACGATCCCGTTCGTCGGCAAGGGCGGCACGCTCGTCCAGATGGATGTGGCGGACCTCACCCACCTGCAGAAGGGCTCCCAGGTGCGCGTGGCCGGCGTCGACGTCGGCAAGATCGACGCCGTCCGTCTGGGCGACGGCGGCCGCGGCGCCCGCGTGACGCTGCGGATCGACGACGACTCCGGCGTGCAGGTCCACAAGGACGCCCGCGCCGGCATCTTCTGGCGCACGCTGCTGGGCCGCAACATGTACGTCGAGCTCGATCCCGGCTCGTCGAGCGCGCCGCTGCTCGGGGACGAGGTCATCCCGTTGTCGCGGACCACCGCGCAGCAGGAGCTCGACCAGGTCCTCGCCGTGGCGGACGTCGACCAGCGCGCCGCGCTGCGCAAGACGATCACCGCCTTCGACGAGGGTGCGAAGGACCCCGACGCGGTCGGCTCCTCGATCGACGCCCTCGGTCCCGCGGCGCGGAACCTGCGCCTGGGCCTGCCGGCGCTGCGCGGCACGCAGGCCGGCGACCTCGGCCGCCTCGTCCGCGAGGCGAGCAAGACGATGGGCTCGCTCGGCGCCAGCGAGGAGCGCCTCGCCGGGCTGATCGACAACGGACGGATGGCGCTCGGCGTCACCGCTGCCCGCAGCGACGCGCTCGGGTCCACGATCGACCAGGCGCCGGGCACGATGGCCGACACCCGCGCCACCCTCGCGCGCGTCCGCTCCACGCTCGACGACCTCGATCCGGTGACCAAGGACATCCTGCCCGGCGCCTCGCGCCTGAAGGACGCGTCCGTCGCGGCCCGTCCGGCGCTCGACCGGCTGGACGTCGTCCTCGACGACGCCGAGCCGACGATCCGCAGCCTGCGGCCCGCCGTCACCCGGCTGGCCACGGCGGTCGACCCGGGCAAGACGGTGATCAACGAGCTGCGGCCGATCGTCGACCGCGCCAACGACTCCCTGTTGCCGTTCCTCGACAGGACCGACTCCGACAGCAAGCTGAAGAATTACGCCGCGATCGGACCGGCGTTCAGCGCCCTGAGTTCGGGGACGTCGTCGTTCGACGCGAACGGGCGCATCATCAACTTCCAGACGTTCCCCGACGAGCGGTCGCTCCAGGCCCTGCCGTGCACCCTGCGGTTCACGGATCCGAGCGCCGCCCCCGACGAGAAGCTCAACTGCGACGCGCTCGGGGAGCTCCTCACCGCCCTCGGCGGGACGCCGAAGAGCAAGTCCACCGCGAAGGGCAAGGCGACCCGATGAGGTTCAACAGCGATCGTCTCCGGCTGGAGATCAAGCGCGCGCGGGTGCCGTTCGTGCTCTACCTGGGGCTCGTGGGCATCGGGCTCTTCGCCTTCTGGGGCCTGTACCACAACCTCAACATCCAGTGGCCCTGGGATAAGACGCGGGTCGTGCGTGCGGAGTTCGACAACGTCAAGGGCGTCGCGCCGGGCAAGCACGAGGTCCGTATCGCCGGCGTCAAGGTCGGGGTCATCAAGGCGGCCGAGGCGAAGGACGGCAAGGCCATCCTGGACCTCTCGCTGACCGAGGAGTCCGGGCCGATCTACAAGAACGCCCGGATGCGCCTGCGGCCGGTGACCCCGCTGCAGGACATGTACGTCTCGATCGAGTCCCGCGGCGACGAGAAGGCCGGCACCCTCGAGCCCAGCGACCTGCTGAAGGCGCAGAGCACGGAGTCCCCCGTCGACATCTCGCGCGTCCTGAACACCTTCGACCCCGACACCCGCGTCCGGCTGGCGAAGCTCCTGACCGACATGGGCGACGGCCTGGGCGACCAGGGCGAGGAGCTGCGGCGGGCGTTCGCCTCGGCGGCTCCGTTCCTGCAGGAGGCCGGCCGGCTGACGAAGGCGATCGCCGACCGGCGCACGTCGGTCGCGCGCGTCGTCCACAACCTCGGGGACCTCACGGCGGCGCTCAACACGCGCGACCAGCAGCTCACGAGCCTGGTCTCGGTGGGCAACGACACGCTCGGCGAGCTGGCGCAGCACGACGCGGCGCTGTCGGCGACGCTCGGCGAGCTGCCGAGCACGCTGTCGCGCATGCGCAGCGCGTTCGCGGAGCTGCGCTCCGCGCAGACCGAGCTGGACCCGGCGCTGCGGTCGCTGAAGCCGGTGACCGACACGTTGAAGCCGGGCCTCGACGCGCTCAAGGAGGTCAGCGAGGACGCGGTCCCGGCGCTGAACCGGCTGCAGCCCGCGGCCAAGCGCCTGCGGCCCCTCGCCCGCGACCTGCAGCCGACCTCGCTGGCGTTGCGCGACTCGCTCACGAAGCTGGCGCCCACGCTCCCGCGCCTGGACTCGGCGACGGAGAAGATCACGCGCTGCTACCCGACGACCCAGAAGTTCTTCCAGTGGACGCCGTCGGTGTTCAAGTTCTACGACAACAAGGGCGCGTGGCCGCGCGGCGAGCTCGTCGTGGGCGTCTCCGGACTCTCGCTCGGCACGAGCAAGGACCCGATCCTGCGCGCCGGACGATCCTGCATCGATGGAGGGCCTGACCGATGATCGCCAACCGCAGGGGCAAGATCGCCGGGCTGCTCGTCTTCACGGCAGTCTGCGCGCTGATCTTCGGCGTGCTGTTCGTCAAGGCCGGCGGTGACCTGCCGGGCGGCGGCAAGGACTACGAGGCCAAGGTCCTCGTGCCGACCGCCTTCCAGCTGGTGCCCAACGGCGACGTCCGTCGGGCGGGCGTCACGATCGGCAAGGTCAAGAAGATCGACAGCCGCGGCTCGGCCGGCCTCGTCACGATCGCGCTGAAGAAGGGCCAGGGCCCGCTCTACCGCGACGCGACGGTCATCGTCCGGACGAAGACCCTCGTCGGCGAGAACTACCTCGACCTCGACCCCGGCAACCGGCGGGCGGGCGAGCTCCCCGACGGCGCCGCCCTCCCGCTGGCGCAGGCCGGCGAGGCGGTCCAGCTCGACGAGGTCCTCTCCGGCCTCGACGCGAAGACCCGGGCGTCCGTCCGGCGCAACCTCGACGCGCTCGGGCCCGGCCTCGACGGGCGCGGGGCGGACCTCAACCGCCTGATCGGCGTCGCCTCGCCGACGCTGGACCGGGTCGAGCAGCTGACGACCCTCCTCGACAGCCAGAAGGATCAGCTCGCGCGGGTCGTGGACAACACCGGCAGCGTCATGCAGGCGTTCGCGGACCGCACGGGCGACGTCCGGCGGCTCGCGACCCAGGCCAAGGCGACCGCCGACGCCGCCGCCAGCCGCGACCAGCAGCTCTCGGCCGTCCTGGCCACGCTGCCCTCGACGCTCCGCCAGGTGCGCTCGACCACCACCCACCTCGGCCGGGTCTCCCGCTCCAGCACGCCTGTGGTCGCCGACCTGCGCGTGGCGGTGGCGGAGCTGCCGCCGGTCACGCGGAGGCTCGCGTCCGCGGCGCAGGCCGGGCAGGAGCTGTTCGACGTGCTGCCCTCGTTCTCGAAGGCCGCCGATCCGATGCTGGCCTCGCTGCAGTCGTTCGCGGACGAGACGAAGCCGGTCGTCCCGGCGCTCAACGCCGCCCTGCGGCGCGTCCGTCCGGCACTGGCGTACACGAAGCCGTACGCCCGGGATGTCGCGACGGGATCCGCGCTACTCGGTGACGCCGTCAACAGCGAGGACCAGGTCGGCAAGCTCGCCCGGGTCCACGCCGTGGTCGACGAGAACACGGTCAACGGCCTGCCGCTGCAGATCCAGAAGATCGTCTCGGACCTGACGAACATCGGATCGGTGCAGGGGCTCCACAGGGCGGGCTACGGGACGTACCCCGCCCCCGGGACGCGTGCCACGCCGGCGCCGACCTCCCCGGCGCCGAAGCTCGTGGCCGATCCCGCCACGAAGTAGGGGGTTGACGATCGTCCCCCAGCCCGCGCGCCGGATGCGCGCAGGCCTCGTCGTCCTGGTGCTCGCCCTCTGCGTCGTGGGGGGCCTCCGGCTCTCGCCCTCGTCGCTCGGCTCCGCGCTGGGCGGCGGGGACGTCGGGTCGGCCACCCGCTCGCAGGAACGGCAGTTCGGCGGCGAGCCGATCGTCGTCTCGGTCGAGGGCTCGCTCGAGGCGACCCTGTCCCCCGATGGCATCTCGGGGCTGATCGAGCTCGAGGGCGAACTGGCGAAGCTCGACGGCGCCGCCGCCGTCGTCGGGCCGGGGGGCTTCATCAACCAGTCCACGATCCAGGCCGACCGGCTGGTGACGGCCCGGCTGGGCCCGACGGCCCGGCGGGCCGCTCGTGCCGGCGACCGCGCCCGCCGCAGCGCCCGCCGGCGGGGCGTGAGCGCGGCAGAGGCCGCGAAGGTCGGAGACCGGGCGCGGATCACCGCGCTCGGCGCCGACCGCTCGCGGTTCGAGCAGGCGCTCGCGCGCCTGGGCGGGATCGGCCTTCCGTCGA
>WLOB01000038.1 GCA_009699505.1 Actinomycetota bacterium
GCAGCACTGCCCTTGCGGCCACGGCGTCGATGAATGCCATTCCGACAGCGTGGTCCCGTGTTCCGACCGGCGCGTCCTGGAACGCGCTGATCTGAGCCTGCAGTTTCGCCGGCGTCGTAGACGGGATTGCGAACCACGGGGCCGGCGCTTCGACCGCCGACGCAAGAAACCAGAGCCAAAGTGCTTCCGCGGTCTGGTGCAGCAAGACGGCCGAATCCATCAGCGCGAAACGCGATGCGGCACTCATCTCGCTCGTGTCGTCAGCATCGTCGGTCGTCTCCCAACGCAGTTCCAGGTCGCCGAACTTCGCTCCGCGTTCTGCCGAGACGTCGATGTCGCTGGGGTTCGCGCAGCTGACAGCGAGGACTCGAAGTCGCTCGCGGAGATACTCGGAGGGCGACCGTTCCAGAATCGATTCTGCGTACCACTGCAGGTCCGGCACGCGGTCGAGTCGATCAGAGACCTCGGCCAGAACGCCCATTGCGGCGGAGGTTGCGAATGATGTCGCCCGCAGCTAGCCGGAAAATGCTCGTATCTCACCATCCGGTTCATACCTAGTGACCTTGGCTCCGGGTCCTCCGCGCGACGCAGCGAGAGACACAAGCCGGCGGACAGTCGCCACGCCGTTCTCGCCGCTTCGGACGATCAGGTAGTCGAACCTTTTGCCCGATTCTGTGAGCTGTGCGGGCCATCCGCGTCGACGGTTCTCGGCCGCAAGCGAGTCATCGTCATCGGTGACGGGCAGCAACACCACTTGGACGGGCTCGCGCGGTTTGGGGAGCCTCTGCGGCGCGCGCGCCGCGATCGCCCGCAGCCGTCGTAGCTGAGCCATTCTTTCGCCGAAGACGTGGTCGTTGGCCCACCCGTAGATCCGAAGGTTGAGCTCGTCGAGCTCCCGAAGCGACACGGTGCGTTTAGGGGGAGCAGCAAACGCAGGGCCGTTCGCAGGCGGGCGGATCAGGAGCATCGCGTCGCGGGACAGTGGCACCGTCACCTCAGCCGCTGGCGAGCTGTGCCATCCGTGTCCCGACCACGGAAACTCGGGATTCGGGTCATGCATCGCCAAATCGTGGTCAGACGTGACGAACGACCGCCCCTTCGGAGGTTTCAGAAGGGTCCACCGGGAACGAAAGATGAGCTGCGCGAGGAACGCCGACGTCTGAAGCGTCATCTCAAACCCCTTGAACCTGGGCTCAGCGAATTCCACGCTCCCGTCTTCAAGCCCGGCTAGCAGTCGCAGACGCGTCCTTTCTAGCTCGTTCTCCGGCGTCAGGTCTCCGTGCTTTCGGCTGTCTTGGAGAAACGCCTCGCGCGATGCCAGCACTCCCGTCATCAAGAGGCGCATGGTGGTGCTCGACAACTGCGAACTCGCGGCATTGCCTGAGGGAGTTCGGCCGTCGACAAGCGCAAGAAAGAGCGAAAGCGAGGCCCGGTCAACTTCCGA
This sequence comes from Actinomycetota bacterium, assembly GCA_009699505.1. Taxonomy (GTDB): domain Bacteria; phylum Actinomycetota; class Thermoleophilia; order Solirubrobacterales; family Solirubrobacteraceae; genus Patulibacter. The sequence continues at coordinate 1,445 of WLOB01000038.1, forward strand.
GGTTGTCCCAGTCGCGTCGCCCAGTTTCTTGATGATGGGCGCGCAATGGCTCTCGACGACACCGAGGAAGCCCTCGAGATCACCAACGTCTCCGGCGGCCGCCTTGGGCAGGTCGTAGAACCGCCGACGCGATCCCGCTGTTGCCGGGTCAGCCATTACCGTCGTGCCTGTCCGCACGCTCAACTGAGCCACGCGTGAGCCTGCTCCGTCGACAAAACCGGCCAGCAGAAACCTCGGGATGAAGTGGTGGCGTTTCGCCCTCGGTCGCGGCCACGGCTTTTCACCGAGCCCGATGGCCTCGATCTCTCTCCAAAGCGGCGAAGCTTTGAAGACTTCTTCGACTTCACGTGCTGTACGAAAACGCGTCACACCCACCGCCCAATAGGCGACCTGCCCGAACCCCGCCCCCGTTCGCCGAACGGCCACAACAAATCTCCCGCTCCCAGCGGACACTCCCTTAGATGCTTCCGTGAGAGCCCCGGGTTCGCCTCGGGTGTGCATCCGCGCGGTCCGCAAAGGTGAGCGAGTGGTACACGACCCCGGACAACGCCCGCCCAAGGGCGGCGACGACGGCCTGTTCCCGGACGGGATCCGGACGGACGCGTCAGTCTCCTCCGAGCTGGAATCTCCATTCGCGTTTTTGGACCGGTTTGACGACGCTGCCTTCGCCCGCGTTCGATCGCTCATGAATTCATGGTTCGCTGACTACCCCGCCGAGCACCAACACGAGCTCCGCCGCCGGCTGGGGTCTAAGCGCGACCATGAGTTTCGCTCCGCGTGGTTTGAGCTCTACCTACATGCGCTCCACCGCGCCCTCGAATGGGCTGCGGAGGTGCACCCTGACCTCCCTGACACTGAATCCCACCCGGACTTCCGGCTTCGCCGAGGCGCTTCGGTGATGCTGCTCGAAGCGACAGCCATCGGCGACGGAATGGATTCGGGGCGGGCAAAACGCCGAGCCCAAGTCACCGACAGCGTTGAGGCCATCGCAAGCCCAGACTTCGGACTCATCCTTTCGATCGAGCAAGAGGGCGCCGAGCTTCCCCGAATGGGTTACGTGAGAAAGCGGGTTGCGCAGTGGCTAGCCACGCTCGACTGGGAGCACGAACGACCCCTCGCCGAAAAGAACGCAAACCACGAGCTTCTTCCACAGCACCTCGATAAGGCCGACGACTGGCGATTCTCGTTCCGAGCGTGGCCGCGAATGCAGGCGCATCGAGGCGAAAGGGCACCGACCGTGGTCGCGGGGCCGTCGGACGGCGGCGTGTTCGATCACGGCGGGCGGCTGAAACACGCGCTGGAGAAGAAGGCGAAGAAGTACGGTGCGACCGCCGAACCAATCGTGATCGCCGTCGCGCTGAGCGGGATGGCCATCGGACGCGAAGACGTCGCTACCGCGCTCTTCGGGCCAACCATCGGTGTTGCTCAGCCCGACGGGAACGTGCGGACGTCTGACCGGCGCGGAGATGGGCTGTGGAGCTCGAGCGGATCACCAAGAAACACCCAGATCGCTGGAGTACTGGTCTTCGGCGAGGACCTTCAGCCGTGGTCGATCACTCGCCAAAGTCCAGAGCTCTGGCTCCACCCCGAGCCGGACACGCCTATACCCGAGGTTCCGTGGGACCAGGTCCGACTCATCGGTGCCGCAGTCGTACACAAAAGAGGGACCTTCGACCCGTCGGGGCTATTCGACCTGCCCGGCTGGCCGGACACCAGACCCCATGGGGACTGGCCCGGCAACCCCTTCGAGGAGCAACCGTAGGCGAACCGCCGAGCCCGTTTTGTCGCGCCGCCGCCCACTCGGTCGTTCGTTGAACGAAGTGGGATCGCCGGCTGGCGGGGGCCAGGATTGGACCATGGCCCGTCGCCAACGATCGCTCGCCTCCGAAGCCGCCGACGCGTTCTTCCGCCTCGGATCCGGCGCCGGCCTGGTCATCGGCTTGTTCTGGGCCCTGGACCACCCGGCCACGCCGAACGAGTGCACCGGCACCTCGAGCGACTCGCTGGGGAAGTGCATGGGCGACACCCTCTGGACGACGACGCAGCCCTACCTTCTTGGCATCGGCGGCGGTCTTCTCGGCGGTGCGCTGCTCGCCCTGGCGATCATCCTTGCGGTCCGGCTGCTCACCCGTGCGCTCCGCCGAACCCCCGGGGCTGAGGTGGGCGCCGCTGACTCACGACCGATACGTCCCGCGGTCATCTCGGCATCGGTCGCCGGTCCGCGCGGCCGGTCGATGATCGCTCGATACCCGGGCACCTGCTCCGGCTGCCGGTCGACGATCCGGACGGGCGATCGGATCACACACGTCGGTCGTCAGAACAACCGCTGCGCCGCCTGCGGCTGAGACCGCCCCCAGCGGCCCTCTAACGCCAACGTCACGGGACCCGGACCGGGCCGACCCTGGCCCCGATTTCTTGTGCTTCGCCTTGTGCTCCAGCGGCACCTTGTGCTTCGTCTTGTGCAAGTTTCGTCGAAGCTGGCCTGCCCGAATCGCCGTTGAAACCTGCCTACTTGACCTCGCCTGCCCCAGCCCGACCCTCGTGAACGCGTTCCTAAACCACGTGCGCATCGTTCGTCCGACCGCGCGGCCGTCGCGGTCGCACCGTCGAATCAAGGAGTCAGGACATCGCTGGTCCGGACGCGGGAGTCAGCGACATCACCTGCGGCCTCCAGAAAGCACGGAGAAGGTCTAACGAAGCGCCAAGGGCGAGACCTCGTCCGCACCCAAGTCCAATCCCCGGTTGCCGCATTGCGCTGGGGTTGGCGGGGGTGCCCCGCCCGCTTGTCGTCTCACCGGACGTGTACTCAGAGTGCACTAGCGGCCCGCCGAGAACACGAGCTCGCGATGGCCCTAAGACGTCACCGCCCTAGCTGTACAGGCGATACCGCGAAATACCCCCAGAGGGAATCGAACCCTCGCTACCAGCGTGAAAGGCTGGCGTGCTAACCGCTACACCATGGGGGCGGGCGCCCCGGAAGTGTAGAACGCCGCCGCCGGGGCGGACGCGCCGTCCGGCGGGGACCGCGACGGGCAGTCGCCCGGGCCGCGGTCATCCGACGTGCGGGCCTCCGCGGTCGACGGCGTGCGCGGACCCGACGGGCCCCGACCGCTCAGGCGTCGGCGTCGGCGTCCGTCTCGAGCCCGAGGTCGCTCTGGACCGGCTCGTCCGCGTCGCCGTAGAGCTCGGCGTCGGGCGCGCCCTCGAGGTCCTCGCCGGTGCGGGCGTCGCGGATGATCGGCGTGGTGCCGTGCTGGTCGCCGTGCGACGCGTGGTCGATGAGCTCCGCCTCCGCGAGCTCGAAGCCCTCGGCCTCGCCCTCACCGGCCTCCTCGAGCGGCCGGTTGGCCTCGCGGTCGCGCTCGATGCGACGGATCGCGGAGTCGTCGCCGGCGGGGATGTCGGAGCTGCCCATGCCCTTCACGCTACCCCGTCGTGACGCTCGCATGCCGCCCACGGCGGCGGTGCGATCCGCGCCTGCCACGGGTACTCTCCGGGGCCTGGGCTGCTAGCTCAATGGTAGAGCAAGGGCCTTTTAAGCCCGTGGTTCTGGGTTCGAGTCCCAGGCGGCCCACCTCCAGGACCGGGGCCTCGTCGGGGCGCCGACGCGTCCGGGCGATCGACGTCCCGCCGGCCCGCTCCGGGAGGAGCTGCGCGGGGCCGTGGGCCCCGTCGCCCCGTTCCGCGTCGTGCTCGTCCTCCGAGGCCGTTCCGGAACACGGCCGACCCCGTGGGACGGACGGGTTCGCGCGCCCCATATCCTCGGTCGGGTGAGCACGCAGACGGACCACACGAACCTGTACGCGATGTACGCGTCGTTCAAGGCCGCCCGCGGCCACCGGCGGGTCGACCAGGCCGGCCGCGAGCAGCTCGCCGCGGACGCCGAGGCCGCGATCACCGGGGGCGACGCGCTCCTGCGCGGTGCGTACTCCACGGTCGGCTTCCGGGCCGAGGTCGACGTGCTCCTGTGGCTCATCGGGCCGTCCGCCGACGCGCTGCAGGACGCGCTCGTGGCGTTCAACCGCACGAAGCTCGGCCAGGCGCTCGACCCGTGGTGGACGTCGATCGGCGTGCACCGCGAGGCCGAGTTCAACAAGGCCCACATCCCGGCGTACCTCGAGGGCACGCCGGCGAAGAAGTACCTGTCGGTCTACCCCTTCGTGCGCTCGCTGGAGTGGTACCTGCTCGACCCGCAGGAGCGCTCGAAGCTGCTGCGCGAGCACGGCATGATGGCCGCGGGCTACAAGGACGTCCGCGCCAACACCATCAGCGCGTTCGCCCTGAACGACTACGAGTGGCTGCTGGCCTTCGAGGCCGACGAGCTCGAGCGGATCGTCGACCTCATGCGCGACCTGCGCGGCGCCGAGGCGCGGCGCCACACCCGCGAGGAGCTGCCGTTCATCACGGGCATCAGGAAGCCCCTCGCGGACGTCGTCGCCGACCTGCCGTAGGGCCGCCGGACCGGCGGGCCCGGACGGCATCGGCGGGGGCGATCCGAGGCCGGGGCCGGCCCGCGGCGAGCCGAGGCCGGATGCCAGCCGGGGCCGCGCGCTCCGGGGAGCCCCGGCCGCGCCTCAGGACCCGAGGGCGAAGGCGACGATCGCCGCCGCGTACGGGAAGATCGCGCAGAGCGTCATGCGGGTGGACACGCCCCGAGCGTAGCCGACCGATCTCCACGTCCCCGCCGCCGGGTCGTCCGGACGCGCCCCGGCGCGCGTACCGTGGGGTGATGCGGAACCGGTCAGGCCTCCTGCGCGACCCGCGGACGTGGACCGTCGTGCCCGCCGCCGTCGCCGTCGTCACCTTCGGGGTCGGCTACCTCGTGTGGCTGCTCGTCGGGCTCGACACCGGCCTGAAGTGCCGGGACACCGCCCTGTCCTGCGGCGACGGGGGCTGGCGGACGCTGATCGGCGTCCTCTGGACCGTCTCGGCCGTGACCGGCGCGGTCGCGGCGGTGGGCCTCCTGGCGATGGTCGCCCGCAGCGTCCTGGGCGCCTTCGCGCAGCTGCGCGACTGACGCGGCCCGGGGCGGCGCCCGGACCTGCCGCGCCCGCCTACGCCTTCCCCATGAGCGCGCGCTCGATCAGGTCGATCGACGACTCGAGCTGCTCGACCGTCGCGTCCTGGACCCGCGTGATGCCGACCTGCTTGTTCACCCAGGCGTTGACCTCGCGCTGGGTGGCCCGGCGGGTGCGGCCGAGCTCGCCGACGAGGCGGTGGCGCGTCTCGCGCAGGCGCTGGCGCTGCTGCCAGAGCGGAACCTCGGTGGCGGCGAAGGCAGCGGGCCCCGCGCCGGCGTCGAACGCGTGGCCGCCGGGGCCCGCGCCGACGGGCTGGATCGGGGCGCCCGTCGTCGTCCCGGTGCTCATCCCCGTCCCGACCGAGGACGCCTGCGGCCTCAGCGGCGTCGCGCCGCCGAAGAGGTCGAGCTGCGCCTCCGCCGCCATGTCGGCGTTCAGCGCCTTGAACTCGGCGACGAGGCCGAGCTCGTCCTCCGGCTTGTCGCCCGGCTCGTCGAGCAGCTGCTCGGGCGCGTCGGGGTCGACGTCCTCCTTGCGGCGGAGGAACGGCACGAGCTCCTTCGCGATCTCGCCCGCGTGGGCGCGCAACGTCGGCTCGGCCGGGATGTAAAGCCAGGACCCCTCGACGGGCCGGTCGGGGATCGTCCGCACGAAGCGGCCGACGATCTGGCGGAAGATCATCGCCGTCTTGGCCGCCGTGGCGTAGACGCCGACCCGCAGGCGCGGGATGTCGACGCCCTCGGAGACCATGTTGACGGCCACGATCCACGGGTCGGTGCTGCGGGTGAACGCCTCGAGCTTCTGGTGCGCCCCGACGTCCGTGTGCATGACGACCGTCGGCGGCGTGCCCGTGATGCGGTGCAGCGTCGCGGCGACCTTGCGGGCGTGGTCGCCGTCCGCGGCCACCACGAGCCCGCCGGCCTCGGGATGGGAGTCGGCGCGCAGGCGGGCCAGCCGCGCGTCCGCCTCCCGCAGGATCTTCGGCAGTGCGCCCTCGAGGTCGGTCGAGATCGCCGTCCGGTACCGCCGGGCCCGCTGGTCGCTCGAGACCGCGTCGGCGAAGGACGCCTCGACCGTCTCGTCGCCGGACTGCCACGACATCGTGCCGTCGAACGGGATGAACGACACCGGCCGGCAGACGCCGTCGCGCACCGCGTCCGCGTAGCCGTACGCGTAGTCGGGCTGCGTGACGCCGTCCGAGTCGTACTCGACGCCCGGGATCGCGGACTGGTCGGAGCGGAACGGCGTGCCCGAGAGCAGGAGCCACCGCTGCGCGCGGCGGAACGCGAGGTCGAAGCCCTTGCCCCACGCGAGCTCCTCGCCGAGGTGGTGCGCCTCGTCCGCGATGACGATCGTCGACTCCGTGCACTGCTGCGCGAACCGCTGGGCCGACTGCGCCACGCGGGCGTAGGTGACCGCCACGCCGTGGAAGCCCGCCGGCGGCGTGAGCTCCGGCGCGTCGGGGGCCAGGTGGACGCCCAGGCGCGCGGCGGCCTCCGCCCACTGGCGGGTCAGCGGCGCGGTCGGGCAGATCAGCGCGATGCGGTCCGCCTGGCGCGCGTAGAGCATGCGGACGGCCTGCTCCAGGGCCGGACGGGTCTTGCCGGCGCCGGGGGCGGCGGCGATCAGGAAGACCCCGCGCTCCCACGCGGACATCTTCTCGAGGACCTCCTGCTGCCAGACGCGCAGGCCGGGTGGTGTGGGAAGAGCGGTGCTCACGCGACCGACCATCTTGGGGGATCCCGCGGACGGCTGCAGAACCCCTGCTCAGGGCGACGGCCGTGCCCCTGCGGTCGTCCCCGCGCACCGGTCAGGCGACCCCCGCGGCGGCCCCGGACGCCTCGTTCCGGGGCCCTCGCGGATTCCTCACGATCGGGAGTCGAGATGCCGGCGCCCTCCCGCTAGTGTCCGCGCCATGGGGTTCGTCATCGCCATCGTCGTCCTGGTCCTGGTGGGCGTCGCCGTCGCGCTCTGGCTGCGCAACCGGTCCGCCGCGGAGGGCTCGGCCCTGCCCGCGCCGCAGGACCCCCTCGCCGACAGCACGGGCGGCCCGCTCGACGGCCTCGGCGTCGGCGCGGTCGTCTCCCACGGCGGCCACGACTACGTCGTGCGCGGCGAGATCCGCTTCGACGAGGACGGCTACGTCTGGACGGAGTACCACCTCGACGCGGGCCAGGACGTCCGCACCTGGCTCTCCGTCGACCTCTCGGACGGCACGGACGTCGCGCTCTGGAACGCCGTCGACGCCCCGGGCGACCTGGCCCCGGACGGGGGCGCGGTGACCTTCGAGGGCCGCACCTACAAGAAGGTCGAGTCCGGCAGCGCGCGCTTCACCTCCACCGGCACGACCGGCCTCCCCGCCTCGGGCAAGGCGCGGTACGCGGACTACAAGGCCGAGGGCGGCCGGCTCCTATCCTTCGAGCAGTGGGCGGGCGAGGGCTCCTGGGAGGTCTCGACCGGTACCGCCGTCGGGGTCCACATGCTCGAGATCTACCCCGCCGGCCGCGCCGCCGGGGGCGTGGCGTGAGCGACGCCGCGCCCGCGGGCGGCCCGTCGCCCGCGGCCCCGGGTCCCGAGGCCGTCGAGGCCGCGCGCCAGGCGCTCGACGCCGCCCGCGAGGCCGTCGGCGCGCTCCTGACCGTGCGTGCCAAGGCGCTGAAGGAGGGTGCCCGCCTCCGCGAGCGCGCCGAGGTGCCCGGCATGGCGGGGCTCGGCGAGGACGCCGCCCTGCAGGAGCGACGCGCCGAGGCGCTCGAGCCGCGCATCGAGCAGCTGCGCGACCTCGCCCGCCGGGCCGAGCTCGCCTACGAGGCGCTGCGCTCGGACCGCACGGACGGCCCCGACGGCCCGCAGCCCACCGCGCCCGCCGACGACGCCGGGAACCGCTGAGATGCGCGCCGCGATCGACGTCCCGTTCCGCGACGCCGCCGCGTCCGACCTCGCCTGGGCGCTCGAGCAGGGCGGCCGGCCACCGGCGGGCCTGGCCCACGTCGACGTGGTCTCCGGCCCCTTCGACCTGCGGCTGCACGTCCTCGGCGCCTCGCACGCCGTCGAGCTCGTCCTGCCCGACGGCGCGCGCGTGACCGAGACGGTCGCCTGCGGCATCGACGGCGGTCGCGCGCTCGAGCACGCGCCGGACCGCGTGGACGAGCACGGGCTGCGCTACGCCTTCTCCGCCCACGTCGACGCTCCGGGCACCGCCGCGGTCGTCGCGCTGGCCGACGAGCTGCACCGGACGCTCGCCGGGGACCCCGGCGGGATCGTCGCCACGTTCCCGGGCGCCCCGGGCGCCGCGACCGGCCTGCGCGCACGGCCGACGGCCGACGGGGCCGCCTGGGACACCTGGCACCTCTACCCCGAGCGCGGCGAGGTCGTCCGCACCCGCACCTCGGTGGTCCTCGCGGCCGCCGTCGACCCGTCCGCCCCCGACGCGGCACGGGACCCCGGGGCGACCGGCGACGCCGACGCGTCCCCCGACCGGCGGCGGGCCGCGGCGGACGCCCGACCGGCCGCCGTCGCGGCGGGGGTCGCCCGATGAGCCTGAAGGGGAAGTCGACCGCCACCGTGGTCGCCGGCGGCGCGCTGCTCGTCCTCGCGCTCGTGCTGCTCGTCGGCGGCCTGTCCTCGTGCGGGTCGTCCCCGCGCTCGTGGGTCAAGGACCACTACACCGCCGCGGGCAAGCGCGGCGGGGCCGACCTCTACCGCACGAACCAGAGCGTCTCGAAGGTCACGCGCGACCTGACGGAGGCCTGGAAGCCCGCCGACCGCCTCACGGACCCCGGCGCCGTGTTCCTCCGCTACCGCGACGACCTCGTGATCGTGCGGCCCCGCAAGGGTGGCGGCACCGAGCTCGCCGTCGACGACGCGGACCGCGGGTACGCGAGCGCCTACCCCTTCGTGGGCGGGTGGTTCGGGACGTACTCCGGGCGCGCCGAGGGCTTCCGCGGCGGCGGACCGGGGACGGGCAAGTGAGGGCGCGCGCCCGCCTCGCCGCGCTCGCGGCGACGCTCGTCCTGCTGCCGGCCGCGACCGCCGGCCACGCCGGCGCGCAGGCCACCCTCTCCGACCCACCCGAGTTCGGCGGGAGCGGCACGACCACCGGGACGACGTCCACCGCCCCGTCTACGACCTCGACGGACCCGTCGACGGCCACCACGCCGACGACCACCACCCCCGCCATCACCGCGGCGCAGGCCGGCGACGGCGTGCTCCTGTCGGCCGAGGACCGCGTCGAGCTCGCCACCACCCTGGCGGAGGCGACGACGGAGACCGGGACGTGCTTCGTCTACGTCGTGAGCCTCGCCAACTACAGCGGCGCCAGCCGCCAGGAGACGCTCTCGAACGCCGGGCCGGACAAGGCGCCCACCACGGGCTCGTGCCCGAAGGGGATCGTGGCGCTGCGGGTCAACCTGACGTACACGAGCTCGTCGTCGGAGTCCGAGGACAGCGCGTCGTACTCCGTGACCTCGAGCGGCGCACCCGGCGTCTCCTTCGACGCCGAGGCGGAGCTGAAGGACCTCACCGGGGTCGACGAGAAGGACCTCCTCGGGGACGACGACGACCTCGCGCTGCGCAACCTCGCCGCCGCGCTGCCGCTGCTCGTGGACGGCGCCACGCCGGCCGAGCTCGCCGCCCCCGCCGCGAAGGCCCCCAACGGCGACCGCCTGACCGGCTCGCCCGGCGGCGACTGGGCCCGCGCCCACGGCGTCGGGATCGCGATCGCGTTCGCGGTCCTGGTGCTCGGCGGCGTCCTCCTCGCGGTCGGACTCCTGAGCCGCCGCCAGGCCGACCGGCCCCGCCGGCCCGGCGGGCGTCGACGCCCGACGTCCGCGGGCTCCGGCTCCGACGGGCCCTCCTCCTCCACCACGACCACCTGAGCCGGCCATGAACGACACCCTGAACGACCTCCTCAACGGGCTCGGCAGCGCCGCCGCCTACTCCGTCGTCGGCCTGCTCGTGCTCGTCGCGGGCTTCGTCGCCGTCGACCTCGCGACTCCGGGCGACCTGCGCAAGCAGATCTGGACGGACCGCAACCGCGATCTCGTCGCCGTCCTCGCCTCGGGCCTGGCCGCCAACACGATGACCGTCGTCACCGCGATCCTCACCTCGGACGACGACCTCGGCAAGGGCCTGATCGACGCGTTCGGCTACGGCCTGCTCGGCGTGATCCTGATCGGCGTGGTCTTCAAGGTCGTGGACCTGCTGACCCCCGGGGACCTCGGCGAGATGGTGGCGCACGACGACCACCACCCTGCGGTGTGGATCACCGTCGTGACGCACCTGGCCGTCGGGGCCGTGGTCGCCGCCTCGATCTCGTGAGCGCGGACGGCGCCGCGGGCGCCGTCCCCCGCGGAACCGACGGAGGCGCGACCTCCGACCCGGGCACGGGCACGGGAGCCGTCGACGCCGGCGGCTCGGCCCGCTCGGTCCGGGCCCTGCTGCTCCTGGCCGCCGGGGCCTGCGCCGCCTGCGCCCTGGTCTACGAGCTGGCGCTGATCGCGCTCGGCGGCGTCCTGGTCGGCGCCACCGTCACGCAGACGTCGCTCGTCGTCTCGCTCTTCGTCTTCGCCCTCGGCCTCGGCGCACTGGCCGCCAAGCCGCTCCTGCGGCGGCCGCTCCCGGCGTTCGTCGCGATCGAGGTCGGGGTCGCCGTCGCCGGCGGCTTCTCCGTCCTGGCCTGCTACGCCGCCTTCGCCTACGCCGGCGTCTACACGCCCGCCGTCGTGGTCGCGTCGCTCGTCGTCGGCGGGCTCGTCGGCGCGGAGCTGCCGATCCTCATGGAGCTGCTGCAGCGGGTCCGCCGGCAGGCCGCGGCGCGGGCCCTCGCCGACCTGACCGCCGCGGACTACGTCGGGGCCCTCGTCGGCGGACTCGCGTTCCCGTTCGTCCTCCTCCCCCTCTTCGGCCAGATGCGCGGGGCGCTGGCCGCGGGGCTCCTGAACCTCGTCTGCGCCGGGGTCATCGTCTTCGTCGTCTTCCGCGGCGACCTGACCCGCCGCGTGCGGCTGGGCGCCGGGGTCGTGCTGGTCGCCGGGGCGGTCGCCGTCGTCCTCGGCCTGGCGTACGCCGGGCGCTTCGAGGTCTCGGCGCGCCAGCAGCTCTACGACGACCCGATCGTCGTGTCGCAGCGCACGCCCTACCAGGAGATCGACGTCACGGAGAGCCTCACCGTCCGCGGCACGCCCGACGTCCGGCTCTACCTCAACGGCGACCTGCAGCTCTCGAGCCGCGACGAGTACCGCTACCACGAGGCCCTCGTCCACCCCGCGCTCGCGGCCACGTCCGCCGCGGCGCGCGAGCGGGGCCTGCGCGTCCTCGTGCTCGGCGGCGGCGACGGGATGGCGGTCCGCGAGGCCCTCCGGCGGCCCGACGTCGCGTCGATCCACCTCGTCGACCTCGACCCCGCGATGACGCGCCTGGCCCGCACGGACCCGCGGCTGCGGGCCCTGAACCGCGGGGCGCTCGACGACCGCCGCGTCCGCGTCACGAACACGGACGCGTTCAACTGGGTCCGCGACCACGACCAGGACGCGACGGACGACCGCTACGACGCCGTGGTCGTCGACTTCCCCGACCCCGACGACCAGGGGCTCGCGCGGCTCTACAGCGCCGAGCTCTACGGCATGGTCCGCACCCGCGTCCTCGCGCCCGGCGGCGTCGCCGTCGTGCAGTCCGGGTCCCCGTACTTCGCCCCCGACGCGTTCTGGTCCGTCGGCCGCACCCTGGAGCTCGGCGGCTGGCGCGCCCGCCCGTACCACGTCGACGTGCCCACGTTCGGCGACTGGGGCTTCTGGCTCGCCGGTCCCGCGGGCGGCCCGACGCCTCCGCTGACCGTCGGCAGCCCCGCCGCCCCCGGTCTGCGGTTCCTCGACGACGCGACCTTGCGGGCCGCCGCCGTCTTCCCCGCCGACCGCGGTCCCCGCGACGTGCGGCCCACGACGCTGAACCGCCCGGCGATCCTCGACTACACGCGCAAGGGCTGGGCGGACTACTAGCGGGGTCGGGTCCGTGCCAGGACGGCGACCGGGCCCGACCGTCGCGTTCGACGGCCGGGGGCCGGTGGGTCACGGCCCGCCGTCACCGGCACGGACCCTCCGGGGCCCAGCAGGGTGCGCCAGGACGGCGACCGGGCCCGACCGTCGCGTTCGGCGGCCGGCGGTCGACTCAGACCGGTCGGGCGCCCGGGAAGCGCGCGTGGAGCCACATGTCCCAGCGGGGGCGCTCGGCCTGGGCGACCATCGCGCCGCCGGGCCCGAAGAGGTGCGCGTGGAGGAGCAGCGACGTCGTCTGCCACGTGTGGGCGGAGAGCTCGACGAGCCCGGGTGCCGGGGCGGTCGTGCGCACCAGGAGGTTCGTCGGCCCGACCTCCTCGACGACCCCGGCCAGGAGCGGGGCCCCGGCGGCGCCGAGCACCTCGTCCCCCACCCGGGCGCCGTGCAGCCCGAGCGCGCCCAGGAGCGCCGCCCACGCCTCCTCGCGGCTCGCGGCCACGCCCCGGACGACGAAGACGCCGCCCGCGGGCTGCCCCGGGAAGTGCTCCCGTGCGAGGACGAGGTTGCGCAGTCCGGCGACCCAGCCCTCCTCCGTCCCCGCGACGGCGGCGCGGTACCGGTCGCCCTCCTCCGTCAGCCCGCTCGTCAGGCGCACGCGGCACGTGCCGTCGTCGACCGGCTCCACGACGATCTCGGTCCGCCACGGCGGGACCTCGGTGCCCCACTCGCGCTCCTCGTAGGCGAAGCGGTGCGGCTCGTCGTACGCGGTCACCGTCCCGTGGCTGTGGCCGAACGGCCCGTGGTCGGTGACCACCGCGCCGCCGACGCGCGCCTGCACGCTCGCGGGGACGAACCACGTGCCGAGACCGGCCCCCGTCGCCACGGCCCACCAGACCTCCTCCGGCGTGCCGCGCACGGTCGTCGAGGTGCGCACGAGGACGACGTCGGGGCCGTCGGGGTGGTCGGCGAGCAGGGGCGACGCGGTCATCGGGGACGACCATCGCAGGAGGCGGGCGGGAGCGTGGTCGACGGGGCGGGCGAGGCGTGGGCGACGAGGGACGGGAGCGCGGTCGACGGGGCGGGGTCGTGGCCGACAGGGGCCGGGCGACGGGCCGGGGTCGTGGTCGACGGGGGCCGGGCGACTGGCACGGGCGGGGTCGACGGGGCCGGCCTGCCGGTGCGTCGCGGGTCGCGGTCCGGCCGGGCGCGGGCCCGACGGGGGCCGGGCGACGGGCACGGATGAGGTCGACGGGGCCGGCCTGCCGGTGCGTCGCGGGTCGTGATGCGGTTCTCCCGGGTGCGACGGGCCCGGTCCCGCCCGGCCGCGCGTCGCCCCTGCCCCTATCGTGGGACGCGATGCTGCTGGCGATCGTCATGGGCCTGCTCGCGATCGCGTCGCTCGTCGCGTTCGTCGTGCCGCTGCGGATCGCGCTGCGGCACGAGGACCGCCCGCGCACGGTCGGGGCCGGCGTGGCACCGGGCACCACGGAGTTCGTCGGCCTGTCGCACCTCGACGTCGGGGTCGAGCTGAAGTTCGACCGGCAGACGTGGTTCGTCCGCGGCGTCCAGCGCGTCACCGCGCCGGACGGGTCGACCTGGTCGGCGTGGCACCTCGACGACCGCGGCCAGGGCGGCTGGATGGCGACGACGGGCCCGGACGAGGACGTCGTCTTCGCGGTGCGTGCCGAGGCGCCCGGGTCGATCGACCCGTCGCTGTCCACCGTCACCTGGCGCGGGTACGCCTGGGAGCGCACGACCGTCGACGGCGGCGCGGTGCAGGCCCGGGGCGAGCGGCGCCTGGCCCGCCGCGGCGACATGGCCCCGGTCGCCGACACCGACCTGGAGCGCGTCGTCTTCGCCCGGCCGGAGCTGCCGGCGCGACGGCTCGTGCTCGAGCGCTCCGTCGGCGACGCCTCGTGGAACGCGTGGATCGGCACCGCGGTGCCGGGCAGCATGATCGACGTCTGGCCGCCGGCCGGGGCGCTGGCGGCGCCGGCGCAGGGGGACGGCGGCGGAACGTCGGCGGACGACGGGACGCCGGCGGACGGCGGGACGCCGGCGGACGGCGGCGGGTCGGGCGCCCCGCCTCCCGGTCCTCAGCCCTCGTAGACCGCCCCGGCGCCGACGATCGCCTCGACCTCGATCTCGACCTTCAGGCGCGGGTCGACGAGGGCGGCCACGCCGAGCGTCGAGATCGTCGGCCGGGCGCCGCGCAGCGCCGCGCCGTAGGCGTCGAGGACCGCCTGCCCGTTCTCCGGCAGGTCGACGACGAACACCCGGGTGCGGATGACGTCCCGCAGCTCCGAGCCGGCCTGCTCCAGCGCGTGCTCGATCGTCTCGAGGGCGACGCGGGCCTGCTCGCCGGCGTCCTCCGGGATCGCCTCGTCGCCGCGCGCGGCGGTGGTGCCGGAGACCAGGACGCGGTCGCCGACGCGGATCGCCCGGGAGTAGCCGACCTCGGTCTCCCATGGTCCGCCGGAGTGGAAGCGCTGGACGCGGTCCTGGTCGCGGCTCATGCCGACAGGTTACGAGGATGTTGTCGCCGGTCCCTGTCCCGTGGGACGGGATCGGCACCGCGGGCCTGTCCCGGGCGACGGTGTGGAGGGTCCACGGGCGGGGCCGGACGCGACGTGCTCCGCCCCCTGCTCGCACCACGGGGCCGATCCGGGACCGGGCCGCCCCGACGCCCGCCCACGGCGCGGACCCGGGTGACGAGCACCGCCCCGCACCCCGCCGCGCCCCGGCATGGCCGCGGTCGCCTCGGGTAGAGGTCCGCCACCACCGACCGAGGTCCGCCGTGCCCCAGCCCCACTCCCCCACCGACCGCGCCGGCTCCCGGCGCGATCCGGCGTCCGCCCGCATCGCCCGGGTCGGCATCCCGCTGACCCTGGTCGTGCTCGGCGTGATCGCGGCGATCGCGGTGTCCGGGCTGCTGGGCGGGGTGTTCTTCGGTGCCGCGCTCGTCGCGGTGATCGCCGACCTGTGGATCCGCCTGGGGATCACGAGCCAGGACGACCGCGACGACGAGGCCCGCGCACGCCGCACGTTCCGGCGCCGCGGCCGCTGGCCCTCGGACGAGTAGCCGCGTCCGCCCTAGTGGCGGAAGTGGCGCCGGCCCGTGAAGACCATCGTGGCGCCGGCCTCGTCCGCCGCCGCGATCGAGAGCTCGTCGCGCATGGAGCCACCCGGCTGGATGACCGCGGTGACGCCGGCCTCCAGGCCGATCTCGAGGCCGTCGGGGAAGGGGAAGAACGCGTCGGAGGCCATCGCGGCGCCCGTCAGGTCCAAGCCGTGCTCGGCGGCCTTCTCGGCGGCGATGCGCGCGGAGTCCACGCGGCTCATCTGCCCGGCGCCGATGCCGACCGTGGCGCCGTCCTTCGCGTAGACGATGGCGTTGGACTTGACGTGCCGCATGACGCGCCAGGCGAAGAGGACGTCGCGCCACTGCGCGTCCGTCGGCTGCGCCTTCGTGGCGACGGTCATGGTGTCCGGGTCGACGACCACCGCGTCGGTGTCCTGCACGAGGACGCCGCCGGCGACGGACCGCACGTCGAGGCGCTCGAGGCCCTTCAGCGGCGCGTCGTCGCCGGTCAGGAGCCGGACGTTCGGCTTCTCGGACAGGAGCGCGAGGGCGTCGTCGTCGAACGCCGGGGCGAACAGCACCTCGACGAAGAGCTTCGAGAGCGCCTCTGCCGCCGCGAGGTCGACGGGGCGCGTCAGCGTGACGATGCCGCCGAACGCCGACACCGGGTCGCACGCGAGCGCGCGCTCGAACGCCTGCAGGCTGGAGTCGCCGATCGCGGCGCCGCAGGGGTTGTTGTGCTTGACGATGACCGCGGCCGGCTCGTCGAACTCGCGGGCGATCGCGCGGGCCGCCTCGAGGTCGAGCAGGTTGTTGAACGACAGCTCCTTGCCGTGCAGCTGCGAGACGCCCGAGAGCAGGTGGGCCGGAGCGCCGGCGCGGCGGTAGTACGCGCCGCGCTGGTGCGGGTTCTCGCCGTAGCGCAGCGTGCGGTCGCGGACGTAGCCGCGCGAGAAGGTCGGCGGGAACGGCACGCGGCCGCCGGACGCCGGGTGACCGGCGGGGTGCCCGAGCGGCAGCTCCGAGCCGTCGAACTCCGGCTGGTCCTGCAGGAAGCCCGAGATCGCCGCGTCGTAGCGCGCCGTGGTGGCGTAGGCCTGCAGGGCGAGGTTGCGGCGCGTGGTGAGGCCCAGCGAGCCGTCGCCGGAGGCCTGGAGCTCCTCGATCACGGCCGGGTACTGCGCCGCGTCGGTAAGGATCGACGCGTAGCCGTGGTTCTTGGCC
>WLOB01000380.1 GCA_009699505.1 Actinomycetota bacterium
CCGGCGTGGAGGTCCATCGTCAGGACGCGGTCCGCACCGGCGGACTCGAGCATCCGGGCGACGAGGCGGGAGGAGATCGGCTCGCGCGGCGCGCTCTTCTTGTCCTGGCGCGAGTAGCCGTACCAGGGGGTCACGGCGATGACGCGGTGGGCGCTGGCGCCGACGGCGGCGTCGATCATCACCAGGAGCTCCATCAGCGCGTCGTTGGCGCTGATGCCGGTCTCGGGGTTGCCGCAGGTCGGCTGGACGATGAAGACGTCGGAGCCGCGGATGGACTCCTCGAAGCGGCAGTAGACCTCGCCGTTCTGGAACGTCTTGAGGGTGACGGGCCCGGGCTTGACGCCGAGACGGCCGGCGATGGCGTCGGCGAGCGCGGGGTTGGCCCGCCCGCTGAACAGCATGAGCCGCTTGTCGTAGCCCAGCTGCAGGCTGGTGCCGGGCGTTTCCAGGGTCGTCGGGACGGAGCTCACGGTGGGGCGGGATCCAGGGCGAGGAGGCGGGGCGGCGCGGCGGGTCGGGGACGACCCGCGCAGTCCGGCAGGCTACCCGGACGTGCCCGCCGGTGCGGGCGTCCCGGGAATGCGCCGCGGACGGACGGGTACGGACCCCCGTTCGCGTACGGCGCCCTCCGGGAGGCCCGGGGAGCTACGACGCGGCGTCCGCGGCCCGCGCCGCCGCCTGCTCGGCGTAGCCGTCGAGGTTCTTCTGCCGGGCCCGGGCGATCCCGAGCGCACCGTCCGGCACGTCCTTCGTGACGACGCTGCCGGCCCCGGTGTAGGCGTCGTCGCCGACCTCGACCGGCGCGACGAGCGTGGTGTCGACGCCCGTGCGGACGCGGGCCCCGATCGTCGTGCGGTGCTTGCGGTGCCCGTCGTAGTTCGCGGTGATGGTGGCGGCGCCCAGGTTCGTCCCCGGCCCGACGTCGGCGTCGCCGATGTAGCTCAGGTGCGGCACCTTCGACCCCGCTCCCACGTCGCTGTTCTTGATCTCGACGAACGCGCCGGCCTTCGCGCCCTCGCGCAGCACGGTGCCGGGTCGCAAGTACGAGAACGGGCCGATCGTCGCGCCCGGCTCGGCCGTGGCGCCGACGACGTGGCTGTGCAGCACGGTCGCGCCGGCCCCGATCGTCGCGTCGATCGCCGTCGTGTGCGGGCCGACGACGGCCCCGGCGGCGATCGTCGTGGCGCCGCGCAGGACGCAGCCCGGCTCGATCGTGGCGTCGGGCTCGATCGTCACGCCGGCGTCGATCGTCGTCGACGCGGGCTGCACGACCGTGACACCGGCGCGCAGGTGCTCCTGGTGGATCCGGGCCTGGGCGACCTCGCGGACGACGGCGAGCTCCGCGCGGTCGTTCACGCCCAGGACGATCTCGGGCACGGGAGCGCGGTGGGCGCCGACGCGGTGGCCGTCGGCGCGCAGGATGCCGAGGACGTCGGGCAGGTACCGCTCGCCCTGGGCGTTGCCGTCGCCGACGCGGGGCAGCGCGTCGAGCAGGCGGTCGCCCGAGAAGCAGTAGACGCCGGCGTTCACCTCGCGGATCAGGAGCTCCTCGTCCGTGGCGTCGCCGGCGACCTTCGTCTCGACGATCTTCGCGACCGCGCCGTCGGCGTCGCGGACGACGCGTCCGAGCTGGCCGGGGTCGGCCAGCTCGGCGCTGAGGACGGTGGCGGCGTTGCCCTCGGCCGCGTGCGTCGCCAGCAGCGCCCGGACGACCTCGCCCGTCACGAGGGGCGCGTCGCCGGTCAGGACGACGACGGGACGGCCCGGGTCCACGGCGTCCAGGGCCGCGGTCACCGCGCCGCCGGTGCCGTCGCCGTGGCGGTCGGCGTGCTGCTCGACGATCTCGACGTGCTCGGGCAGGTGGCCGTCGAGCACGCGGGCCGGCTGGTCGACGACGACGGTCCGGTGCGCCCCCGCGCCCTCGGCGGCGCGCAGCACCCAGCCGATCAGCGGGACGCCGCACAGGTCGTGCAGGACCTTCGGCGTCGTCGATCGCATGCGGGTGCCGCGGCCGGCGGCCAGGACAATCACGGTCGGGGCGTGCTCGGTGCTCACGCGCCGCAGGGTACGCGACCGGTGCCGGCGGACCGGCGGAGGCTGGGGAGCGCGGATTCGAACCGCGACCGAACAGCTCCAAAGGCTGACGTGCTGCCGTTACACCACTCCCCAGTGGCGGCCACCAGTGTTGCGGACCGACGGGCGGACCGTCTGGCGATCCGCCCGACCCCCGGCCGGGCGGCCCGCCGGGGCGTGCGGTGCGCTCAGCGCGCGCCGCGGCGGCGCAGGACGAAGGAGCGCCGCTCCTCGACGCCCCCGCCGGTGACCGACACCCGGACGGTGCGCTTGGCCTGGGCGGACGTCAGACGGACCCGGAAGTGGACGGTGACGCCCTTGCCCGAGCGGACCTTCGAGACCGACGCGACCCGGCGCGACATCGCGACGCCCGTCTTCTTCCCGAGCCGGACCCGGAGGCGCGTGGCGTCCTGGTCCGTCTCGTTGCGCAGGCGGACCCGGATCTCGTACGAGCGGCCGCGCTTCAGCCGCTTCGGGACGCCGTAGACCCGCACGGACAGGCGCTGCGCCGCGGAGCCGGTGCCGTCCGCGCCCTCGCCGGGGAAGCCGAGGTCGTCGGGGACGCCGTCGCCGTCGAAGTCGTCCGGGATGCCGTCGCCGTCCGTGTCGACGCCCTCGGGCGGGAAGCCGCCCGGGTCCTCGCCGGGGAACGGCTCCTCGGACCCGTCGTCGACCGGGGGCTGCACGACGTCCTCGGGGTCGACGGGGTCGGCCACGCGCTCCGTGACGTCGAACGCCGGCCTGATCGTGTCGCGCAGCGTGTGGTTGACGCCCGCGCCGTAGGAGTTGGCGGTGGCGCAGTCGATCGTCTTCTTCGACACGGCGGCGTCCGTCGCCGCGACGGTCACGACGTTGTTGGCGAAGGAGACCGTCGCCTTCGCGCGGACGCCGCCGGCGCTGCCGCGCAGCTCGCCCGTGCCCTGAGCGACGTTCGAGTTCAGCGTCAGCTCGACGCTGCACGCGCCGCTCGCCTGCCGCTTGCCGAAGAGGACGTCCACGTCGCCCGGCGGGCGACCGGACATGCGGATGGTGCCCTTCACGCGGCCGGTGTTCTGGTTGTAGACGACGTCGGCGCCGTTGATGTCGAGGGAGCCGGAGGGCGCGTCGCCGGCCGCGTCGTTCCCCGACCCCTTGAAGACGCCGGGCGCCGCGGAGGCCGCGGGCGCCGCGACGCCGAGGGCGAGGACGACGGCGGCGGGGACCAGCGCGCGGGAGGCGCGGAGGGACGACGGGGACGGTGACGCGGACGGGTGGCTCATGCCTGTTCCTGGGGACGGCGTTCTCGGACGGGTCGAGGGACCTCGGCGACCGCGTCGACGGTATCCCAGCGCCGAGGGCGGCGGGAGTCCCTTCTCACGAGCCGTTCACACCGCACGCCGGCGGCCGCCGGGTCAGTCCCAGGTGATGTTCGTGCCGACGGGCGCGGGCGGTGCGGCGGCCACGAGCGGGATCGCGCCCTCGAGCACGGCGGAGAACGAGGCGGTGCTGCGGGAGATGAGGTCCATCAGGGTCTCGACGGGGGTCGCGACGTCGCTGATGCCGTTGGCGTAGTCCGTCTGGAAGCCGATCAGGGCGTACGGGATGCCGGCCTCGCCGAAGAGGGTCGTCTCGGGGCCCGCCGTCTGGCTCACGGCCGTGACGCCCGCGGCGACGAGCGACCGGATCTCGGCCCTCGTGTTGAAGCGCGGTCCGTCGACGTGGCCGTAGCACCCGCCGTCGCGCACGGCCAGACCGGCGTCGCGGGCGGCCTGCAGCAGCGCGGTGCGCAGCGGGGCGGAGAACGGGTCCTCGAAGACCCAGTGCCCGCGGCCCGGCGCGCCGGGCTCGGTGTGCAGCGTGCAGGGCGTCCCGTCCGCGAGGCGGTTCTGGAGGAAGTGCAGGTCGTCGAAGACCACGAGGCTGCCGAGCTCGGCGTCGGGGTCGCAGGTGCCGCAGACCGTGACGGCCAGGACGGCGTCGACCCCGAGCTCGCGGAACGCCAGGACGTTCGCGCGGTGCGTGACCTGGTGGGAGACGAGCTCGTGGCCGTCGCGGTGCCGGGCGAGGTGGACGACCTCGACGCCGCCGACCGCGCCGACGGTGACCGGCACGGGCCCGTCCGCGGTCTCCACGGTCCGGCGCTCGCCGTCCAGGCCCTCCAGCGCGTAGGTGCCCGAGCCCGTGACGATGCCGATCCGCATGGGGCGCGATGCTACCCAGCGGGCAGCGGGGCCCGGCACCCGGGCCGGATCGCCGGGCCGTCGGTCGCGGCGCCCGGACCCGGCCGTGTCCTGGCCCGGGCCGGGTCGTGAGGTCCGGGCCGGCGTCGGAGACGGATCGCCACCGCGGCGCGGCCGTCGGTCGCGGCGCCCGGACCCGGCCGTGTCCCGGCCC
>WLOB01000381.1 GCA_009699505.1 Actinomycetota bacterium
GCCGTATTCGGACGTGCGGTACGACGGGGGGAAGGGCCCGGAGGTGTCGCCGGGGGTGCGGGCGAGTCGGTTGTACGTCGGTCCCAACAGCGCGCAGACCGATGCGGCTGGCGTCGCGGAGTTGATGATCGGGACCGACGCCACCGGCCGCGTCACAGGACAGGTTGTTGCTCCCGCCGAGACGACGCTCCCGAGAACGGAGTTCGACGTCGCCGACGTCTCAGCCCCTGTCACCAAGGTCATCTCCTTCAGCAGGTCCGCCACCGACCCGACGCCCCCGACCGTCACGTGCGACACCTCGGGTGCCGGCGCCGCTGACGGGACCTGGTCGTCGGACGTGCCGAGGATCACCTGCACGTCGACCGACGACGGGACCGGGCTCGCCGATCCCAAGGACCAGACGGTCACGGTCACCCCGCAGGTGCCGGCCTCGGGCGAGTACGAGGGGACGTACCCCGCGGTCGTGAAGGTCTGCGACAAGGCGGACAACTGCACCGAGAAGACGGTGCCGGTCAACGTCGACAAGAAGGCGCCGACGATCGAGAGCTCGACGCCCGGCCACGGCGCGACGTACGCCCAGGGCCAGGACGTCGAGATCCACTACAGCTGCAAGGACGGCGGATCCGGGGTCAAGGTCTGCCGGCCCGCCCAGCCCGGCGCGCCGGGCACCGGCACGGGCAGCACCGGCGGTGGCGAGGCGGGCACGAAGCTCGACACCTCGACGCCGGGCAGGTACGTCGTCTACATCGAGTGCACCGACGCGGCCGGCAACACCCGGACCGAGAAGGTGGAGTACGAGGTGCAGGCGCCCGCGGCGTCGGCCCCGGTCAGCACGACCGCGCCGACGCTCTCCGGCACGCCGCGGGTGGGCGTCTCGCTGTCCTCGTCGCTCGGCGGCTGGCAGGGCACCGCGCCGATCACGTTCACGCGCCGCTGGCAGCGCTGCGACGCGACCGGTGACGGCTGCACGGACGTCGCCGGCGCGACGGGCACCTCGTACGTGCCGGTGGCCGCGGACGTCGACCGGCGCCTGCGGGTGGTCGTGACGGCGACGAACGAGAAGGGCACCGCGAGCCGGCGTCCGACGCCTCGGCGAAGGTCGCGGCGGTCGGGGGCCTCTCGCCGGACGCGAACGCGCAGATCGCGATCCAGAAGGCCCAGGCCTTCCGCAGCCTGCCGGCGGGCGAGACGCACGACATCACGGTCAGCTGCCCCACGGGGACGCGGATCGTCGACGGCTCGCCGCTCGTGCAGTCCGTGGACCAGGACCGCGGCACGCGCTCCGACGTGCTCGTCCGGTCGTCGAGGCCCGAGGGCGACGCGGGCTGGACGGCATCGGTGAAGAACCCGACGACCGGCCAGGCCCAGGTGCAGCTGTTCGCCAGCTGCGTCGGCACGCAGACCGGTACGGGCGGCCGCCTGGACCTCACCGACGCACGCTCGGCGTCGGTCGCCCTGCGAGCCGGCGAGGTCACGGCCCGCACCCTGCAGTGCGCGCCCGGGTCGGTCGCGATCGCCCCGAGCTTCGA
This sequence comes from Actinomycetota bacterium, assembly GCA_009699505.1. Lineage (GTDB taxonomy): Bacteria > Actinomycetota > Thermoleophilia > Solirubrobacterales > Solirubrobacteraceae > Patulibacter. The sequence goes on from WLOB01000381.1 coordinate 1,530, forward strand.
CGTCGGGGACAGCCGGGCCCGGGTCGTGTCCTCGGAGCCCGCCGCAAACGGCAGCAGCTGGTCCTTCGCCGTGCGATCGACCGGTGACGGCGCCGCGGACCTCGGTGTCCGGTGCCTGTCGACGTCGCTGTCGGACGGCTCGCGGCTCGTCGTCGCGTCGCAGAGCTCGACCGCGACGATCGGCGCGGGGGACCGCCGCACCGCGTCGCTGGACGTGGGCGACGGCCGTGCCGCCATCGCGGCGGGCTACACCGTCCCGGTCGACGGGTCGGTGACCATGCTCGGCCGCGAGCCGCAGGGCCGCAACGCGCTCTTCTCGTACGAGAACGCGGGCCGGACCGACGGTTCGGTGTCGCAGACCGCGCTGGTGCTCTCCATCGTGGCCTCGTCGCCCGACCCGGTGCCGGTCGACCCCGCTCCGGCCGCGACGGCGAGCGCGTCCCCCGCCACGTCCGGTGCGGCAGCGGCGACGCCCGCGGCTCCCGCGCCGACCCCGGGTGCTGACGCGACCGCGGCGAAGGCGGACGCCGCGGACGCCCCGACGGCGACCACGGCCGGCGCCTCGCGCCGGGTCGCGAACGCGCCCGTGGCGTTGACCGCGCCCAAGGCCGTCTCGGCCTCGTCGCTGACCAGGGGCCTGAGGATGGCCGTGCGGCTCGCCGGGTCTGGTCGGGTGACCACCGTCGTGACGGACGGCGGCCGGCGGGTGGCGAAGGTGACGACGACGATGCAGGCGGGTCCGGGCACCATCGCGGTAGCGGTGCCGCGCAAGGTCCGGGCGCGCCTGGGCCGCGCCGGGCACCGCACCCTGAAGGTGACGGTGACGGCCGGCGGGACGAGCACGACGAAGCTCGTGAAGGTCACCCGCTGATCCGGCGGATCGCGGTGGGCGGCCGGACGTTCCGGCGCCCACCGCGATCCCGTCGCCGATCGCCGTGCGCGTCGGCGGCCCGACGCCGCGGCACGGTCGATGTGCGACATCGACGTGTGCGGTCGCGGTGACCCTCACGACTCCGCCTCTGGTGGGATTCGCTCGCCCCCCACCAGGGTGAATGTGCCCCTCCCACAAGATCACCCTCGAATCACCCCGGTGGGACCTTCACCCCGGGCGGGTGCGGACGTAGGTTGGCGCTGCCTCAGTCCCCCCGGTCAAGGAAGTACCCTGATGAACCAGTCCCACGTCCGGCGCGTACGCGCCGGGGCGATCGCGTCCGCGGCCGTCACAGCCGGCCTGCTCGCGCCATCGGCCGCGCACGCGGTCGTCACGACGACGAACGTCACGAGCCCGGCGGCCGAGTCGATCCTCGACTCCACCGGCTTCCGCTACGGGACCCAGTTCGGCGACGAACGCATGACGGTCAAGGGGGTCGCGCCCGGTGCGGCCGACGGCGACCCGCTGGCGATGGTCTGCACGTACACGCTCAACGGGGTCCAAGGCGTCCTGCGGCTCGACTTCGATCTCGACGACCCCGTCGTGGTCTCGGGCGGCGCCTTCGAGGCCCCGGACGTCCACACCCCGGCCCTGCCGTGCCGCGTCCGGGCCATCCCGTACGACATGTACGACGACGACACGGTTCCCGAAGGCACCGACTTCTCCGCCTTCACCGGTCCGCGGCTGCTCGGCGGCACCTACAGCGTCGAGACAGTGGACGATCCTGGCGGCCCGGCCGACGGGGCGCAGATGTTCGGCACCACGCGCGGCCAGCGCAAGGGCCTGGGGTTCATCTTCGGCTCGGGTGGACTCGGCGGCTTCAGTCCGTACGGCGCGGGAGGCGGCATCCTGACCACGGCGCTGCTGGACGACACGTACTACCGCCCGCTCTTCGGCCCGACCGGGTTCCTCGCGAGCTACGGCCTGTTCGGCGGTGGTCCGGGCGGGAGCCCCGGCGGGACCGGCGGTGTCGGTCTCGTCGTCGACGGTGAGCCCGCCACGCCGACGTCCGCCGTCGACGACCTGCGCTCGAAGGTCGTCTCCCGGACGTTCGACCCCGCGACGGGGGACCAGACCATCGTCGAGGAGACGCCGATCGCACGGGTCCTGTTCGACGGCGACGGCGACGTGGCCGGGTACGAGGCCGCCGGGCTCATGCTCCGCCGCACCGTCTCGCAGGACCGCGACGGCCGGCGGTTCGGCGTCGGCGACCAGTACGTCTCGACGGACGGGGCGGCGCACCGCGTCGAGGCGCGCTACCTGCAGGCGCTCTACTCCGTCATCTACGGGAACTCGGGCAACGTCGAGACCCAGGAGCCCGCCAGCTACCGGTTCCCGTGGACGACCGGCGAGGCGTACGTCCAGCCCGGCGCCGGGGACGAGATCGCCCAGCCGCCGGCGGGCCCGACGACCATCCTCGTGCACGGCCCCCGGGAGTCGTTCTCGTTCGGGGGGACGACGACGAAGGCGGCCCGTGCGGACGCGTTGCTGCCGCGCGCGGAGGGCGCCTACGTCTTCGACTCCGCACCGTCGAACCTGAAGTTCCTGAGCACCGGGGCGTTCGTCGCCAACTTCGTGCGTGACGTGCCCGCCGGCGGGTCCGCCGGGGTCGGCCAGACGTTCCTGCAGGACCTGACGCCCGAGGGTCTCGGCGAGCTGCTCACGCCACCCGCGTCGCCCGCCCCGCCGGCCGCCGCGCCGCTGCCCTCCACCGCCCCGCTGCCCACGCAGGTCCCGGCGCTGCCCCCGACGCCGTTCGACCCGCTGCCGACGCTCGCGCGGTCCACCGGCCGCGTGCTCCTCACGCCCGCCCAGGGCCGCCGGCTGCGCGACCGCAAGCCGGTGACCGTCACGACGAAGGGGATGCCCGCCGGGCGCTACGGCGTCACGATCCGCCGCCGGGTGCCCGAGGGCCGCACGATCGCCAGCGGGATCAGGACGATCAAGCAGGACGGGGTCCTCAAGGTCACGCTGAAGCTCAC
>WLOB01000382.1 GCA_009699505.1 Actinomycetota bacterium
CAGCCCGCGACGCCGCCGGCGAGCAGCAGGCAGAGGAGCAGGGGGAGCGGGCGGGACGTCGGCATCGGGCGGTGCGGCCGGTGCGGCCCGGCGACCGGCCCAGCCTAGCGGCCGGGACGGGCGTTCCGGGACGTGCCGACGAGGAGCCTCAGACCCGCTCGAGGGCCGGGGCGGGCGCCGGGGCGACGACGCCGGCGACGGGGTCCGGTCCCGCCGCGGCGCCGTCCTCGGCCCGGAGCGCCTCGGGCAGCGCGACGGGCCGGCGGCCCGGCGTCAGGAGGCCGACGAGCGCCCCGAGGGCCAGGACGGCGGCGCCGACGGGCACGGCGGCGCGCAGGCCGTCCGTGAACGCCTCGGGCGAGACGTACGAGCCGCTCGACGCGAAGACCGTCGCGAGGACCGCGACGCCGAAGACGCCGCCGGTCTCGCGGATCGCGTTCGTGGCACCGGACGCCTTGCCGGCCAGCGCGACCGGGGCCGCCGCGAGGACCGCGCCGGTGACCGGGGCGATCACCATGCCCATCCCGGCGCCCGAGAGGACGAACGGCACGACGAGCGACCCGTACGACGCGTCGACGGAGACGACGGCCGCGAGCCACACGAGGCCCGCGGACTGGAGCGCCATGCCGAGCGTCAGGAGCGGCCGGGCGCCGACGCGGTCCGCGAGGATCCCGGCGATCGGGGCGACGAGCACCGGCATGCCGGTCCACGGCAGCGTCCGCAGGCCCGCCTCGAGCGGCCCCATGCCCTGGGCGATCTGGAAGAACTGGCCGAGCAGGAAGATCGACCCGAACATCCCGAAGAACATCGCGAAGACCAGGCCGTTCGTGGCCGAGAACGGCACGGAGCGGAAGAGGCGCAGCGGGAGCATCGGCGCGACGGTCCGGCGCTGCCAGGCGAGGAACGCGGCGAGGACGACCAGTCCCGTGGCGATCGAGACCAGCACGGTCGTGCTGCCCCAGCCGAGCTCCTGGCTGCGGACGATGCCGAAGGTCAGGCCGAAGAGCCCGACGGTGGAGAGGACGAGGCCGGGGCGGTCGATCGGGGTCGACCGCCCGCCCTCGCCGTGGGACTCGCGCAGGCCGCGGATCGCGGTCGGCAGGAGCAGGAGCCCGACGGGGACGTTGAGCCAGAAGATCCAGGACCAGTGGGTGCCCTCGACGACCGCGCCGCCGACCGCCGGGCCCAGCGCGACGCCGAGGCCGCCGACGGCGCCCCACAGCCCGATCGCCGGGCCGCGGCGCTCGGCCGGCACGGCGTCGGCCAGGATCGCGAGGGAGAGCGGCGTGATGATCGCGGCGCCGAGGCCCTGCAGCGCGCGGGCGGCGATCAGGGCGTCGACGCTGCCGGCGAGCGCGGCGGCGGCGCTCGAGGCGGTGAAGAGGACCAGGCCGAGCAGGAACATCCGCTTGCGGCCGAAGCGGTCGCCGAGGGCGGCGCCCGTGAGGAGGAAGACCGCGAACGCGAGGGTGTAGGCGTTCACGGTCCACTCGAGCGACTCGAGGGAGCCGCCGAGGTCGGCCTTGATCGACGGCAGGGCGACGCCGACGACGAGGTTGTCCAGCGACGTCATGAAGACCGCGACGGCGACGATGAGGACGGCGCGGAAGGGATGAGCGAGAGCGGGCGGGGCGGGCATGGGTCGACTTTCGAGTGAGTGCTCACTCGCAATGAGGGCGAGCGGAGATCGGGGTCGCGGGGCGGAAGGGCGGGGTGCGTCTCGGGGGGGGGCTGCGGGGTGGTGCGGAGGGGGTGGGCGGCGTCCCGGGGCGCGGGCCCCTCGTGGGGCGAGGGGCCGGCTCCGTGGGGGCGTCAGCTCGTGGGGTGACGATCGGTCGCGGGGTGGCGCTCGGTCGCGGGCGCCGGCGGGCTCCCGCACGTCGGGTCGTCGGCCGCGTGGCTCGCGGTCAGGGTGCGCGCGTAGGGCGCGTCGACCTCGTGGAGGTCCAGGGCGGCGGTGACGTTCATCAGCATCCCCTGGGCGAAGAAGGTGCGCACCTCGTCGTCCGGGGCGCCCGTGGTGCGGGCGACGAGCTCGACGAGCTCGCGGAACGAGGCGCGCATCGCCGAGCGGATCTCGGGGTGCGTGGGGGAGGCCGCGTACGCGTGGAGCTGCACGAGGATGACGTCGCGCTCCACGAGCAGCTCGCCGTACGCGGCGCCCATGGCGGCGAACGGGTCCTCGCCGCGGGCCCGCGCCGTGGAGGCGGCGTGGTCGAAGCGCTCGAGGATCCGGGCGTTGCACCGGCCGACGAGCGCCACGGCGAGGTCCTCCTTCGACGGGAAGAGCCGGAAGAGGTAGGCGTGGGAGATGCCGGCGGCCTTGGCGATCGCCAGGGTCGGCGTGGCGTCGAAGCCGCGCTGGGCCACGAGGCCCATGGCGGCCTCGAGGAGCTGCTCGCGCCGCTCCTCGGCGGACAGGCGGGTCGTCGACATCGAGGTGAGTGTGCACTCACTTCCTGCGCCTGTCAAGCCTGGGGTCCGCCCTCATGCGCGGCCCGGGCGCGGAACCGCGGGTCCGGAGCGTCGTCACGCGACCCGCCGAGGGCGCACGTCTCGCGCGGAACCGCGATCCTCCCCGGCGTGAGCTCGTCCCCGGTACGCACGGCCGGTCGCCCCGTCGGCGGGGTGCTCGAGGAGGCCCTGGGCGCGGAGTGGGCGCTCGCGCTGCGCGAGGCCGTCCGTGCGTTCCTGCTCTCGCGGGCCGTCGTCTGGATCGCCGGGCTGCTGGCCCTCGCCGTCTTCGGCTGGGTCGAGTCGCGCGGCGGGCGCCTCGACCCCCTGTGGGCGTGCCGGCCGTCGGGCGTCGGCGGCGTCGACGCCCTGATCGCCCCGGGCTGCCGCTGGGACAGCACCTGGTACCTCGAGATCGCGCAGGGCGGCTACTCGCCGACGGACCCGTCGCGCTCGGCGTTCTTCCCGCTCTACCCCCTGCTCGTCTCGGTCGTCTCCGCCCCGCTGGGCGGCGCGCTCGTCCCGGCCGGCCTGCTCCTCTCGTGGACGGCCGCGATCGGCTTCCTGGCGCTGCTGCACCGCGTGATCGCCCACGCCCGGGACGCCGCCACCGCGTCGACCGTCGTGCGGGTCGCCGCGTACGTGCCGCCGGCGATCTTCCTCTCCGCGATCTACACCGAGGCGCTCTTCCTGCTGCTCTCCCTCGGCGTGCTCGTCGCCGCCCGCCGGGACCGGTGGATGCTCGCCGGCGTCCTGGGCATGGCCGCGGCGTCGTGTCGCAGCATCGGCGTCCTGCTCGTGCTGCCGCTGCTCGTCGAGTACCTCTGGGGCAGGCGCAGCGGGGGCGAGACGCGGCTCGTCGCCCGTCCCTGGCACCCGCGGCACCCGATCCGCCGCGACGTGCTCTGGATCGGCCTGGTGCCGCTGGGCTTCGTCGCCTACGGGGCCTGGCTCGGGATCGCGACGGGCGACCCGCTCGGCGCCGTCGCCGCGCAGGGCGACTGGGAGCGGCACTTCCTCACGCCGGTCGGCGGCCTGGCCGCCGGGGTCTGGGCGATCGTCGGGCGCCTGGGCGACTACGCCGGCGCGTGGACCGTCGCGCCGCTCGTGGAGGGCCAGTCCACGGGGCTGACCCTCACGCGCGACACGATCCTGCTGCTCTGCGTCCTCGCCGCGACGAGCGCCCTGTGGTGGGCGCGCCGGCGGGTGCCCGTCAGCTGGCTCGCGTGGGGCGCGATCTCGCTGGCCTACCCGCTGTCGGTGCCGTCGGTGCAGCAGCCGCTCATGTCGCTGCCGCGCTTCTCGCTGGCGTGCTTCCCGATCGTCGTGGCCATCGGGCTGTGGGCGCACGCGAGGCGTGGCCGGATGCGCTGGCTCGCCCCGACGCTCCTGACGCTGCAGGCCGCCTGGGCGATCAGCTTCGTCTCCTGGACCTGGGCGCCCTAGCGCCGAGGATCGCCGTGCGCGAGAACGACATCGCGAAGCTCATCGCCCGGTCCGTCGCGGACCTGCGCGCCGAGGGGGACGAGATCGACGACACCGCCCCGCGGATGGGCCTGCGCGCGCGGCCGGTCGGCCCGGGCGCCGAGGAGCCCGCGGCGGACGGGCCGGCCCTCGACCCCGACGAGCTCGCGCGCCGGCTGCGGCGGCCCGTCGCGGGGCACCACCACAGCCCGACGACCATCGCCCACGTCGAGGCGGCCCGCCAGCTCGGCCAGCTCCGCGACGCCGGCGTCGCCGACCACGAGATGTCCTGGGCCCTGTTCGCGGCGGTCCGTCGTCGCCTCGTGGAGACCTACGACCTGCCCGCGTCGTTCGCCACGACCCTGGCCCACCGGGCGACCGCCGAGGTCGACCCGCACCTGCGGTAGGGCGCCCCCTGCGGGTGCGCCGGGCCGTGTCGTCGTCCCGCGCGGTCCGCCCCGAGACGCACGGGGCGGGGCCCGCACCCCCCTGCGGGTGCGCCGGGCCGC
>WLOB01000383.1 GCA_009699505.1 Actinomycetota bacterium
GATCGCCCACGCACTGCGCCCCGGCTGCGCCCCGATCATCGAGGTGTCCGTCAATCAGACCGCCAGCTCGCACGGCCCTGGCTCCTACGGATGGAAGGCAACCGGCGGCGGCCGCCGGCGAGACGTCCTTCTTGCCCTCAGCCTCCGAAGCGGCGCCGGCGACTACGTCCGTCTCCCGGTCGGCGGACGAGTCGTGCACGAGCCAGCAGGCGTCGTCGACACCGGCTCGCGAGCAGCGGGAGACCTCTGCGACGCCGCCTCGACCTTCGAGGCCAGCGCGCCGCAGACCGACACTGCAGCCGAACGAGGCGTCTCGTTCTTTCCGCGCTCGGACGACGACCGCAGAGCGCTGGCCGTGCCTCCGGGATTCGTTGTCGATCCGACCGCACCTCGAATCGCTGAGCTTGCGCTGAACGCCAAGACGTTCAGGAACACCCCGTCGATCGCGCTCCTCATCGACAACGAAACCGTCGCGGAAGACCCGGAAAGGATCAAGCAGCTCCTGACCGAGGCGACAAGGCGAACTGCCGTCGGTCCCTTCGAGGACCTGCACGCTCCCGAAGGGTGTTCGATCACGGCGTACCGCGGGCGTTTGATGATGCTCGACCCCGATGGCACGATGCGCAACCTGCATGTCGTGACGGCCACAAATGCGCAGACCTCAACCGGGTTCTACGTCCACGGTGGCCTGCCGGACCAGATGCTGTCCGATGCGATCGGGTTGGTGCTCGCGCCGCCCAGCACGGTGGCGTCGTGCCGTCGCCGCGCGAACCTCGCCTGCCGACGTTTCGCCGATCGGACGGCCGCGAGCGAGACGTCCTCGCGCGAGGTCCGCTCCTCCTCGCACCTCGCCTTCGGCGCCATGGCCTACCTCCGCCACTTCTGCGACCGCCACCCCGAGACGTTCACCTAGAAGCACGGCGCCGGTCGCCCGACCGAACCCACCAAGGCGCCCCCGTGCTCAGAGCTTGATCTGGGAGCCGAGCGTGACGACGCGCTCGGCGGGCAGATGGAAGTAGTCCGCAGGGCTGGTCGCGTTGCGGGCCATGGTGAGGAACAGGGCCTTGCGCCACCGCGCCATGCCGGGCGAGCGGTCCGGGACGATCGTGATGTGCGACAGGAAGTAGGTCGCGTGATACGGGTTGAAGTCGACCTCCAACCCCGGCGGCGTGCGGCGCGCGAGCGCGAGCGCGGCAGGAATGTCGGGACGGTCCTGGAACCCGAACCGCAGGGTGATGTGGCTGTAGCCGTCGTGCTGGTAGCCGAGGTGGTCGAACACGACCCGGCGGTCCTGCGGTTCGTGCGGCACAGTGGTCGTCTGGACCGTGACGATGACGACCTCCTCCGGGATCCCGTGGATGCGGTCCACGCCGACCCGGAGTGCCAACGGCGTCGTCCCCCGGGTCGGGTTCAGGTACACCGCCGCGCCCGGCAGCCGACGGACGGGCGGCACCGACGCGTGCATCCGGTCGACGAACGCCTGCAACGGGCCCTCGGCCTTGACGCGGGCGGCGGTGACCTCGGCGCGCCCGCGGTCCCAGGTCGTCAGGACGAGGAAGATGACCGCGCCGATCAGCAGCGGAAACCAGCCGCCATGCGGGATCTTCGTAACGTTCGCGGCGAGAAACAGCAGATCGACGGTCACGAACCCGGCGATGCCGGCGGCGACCATCCAGAGCGGCTTGCGCCACATCACCCGCACGACGACGAGAAACAGGATCGAGTCGATCAGCAGCGTGCCGGTCACCGCGATCCCGTACGCGGTGGCGAGCTTCGCGGAGGACCCGAAGCCGATCACGAGGGCGAGGACAGCGACGAAGAGACCCCAGTTGACGGCGGGGACGTAGACCTGGCCGATCTCGTCCTCGGAGGTGTGCCGGATCTGTAGGCGCGGCAGGAACCCCAGCTGCACCGCCTGCCGGGTCACCGAGAACGCGCCGGAGATCACAGCCTGCGACGCGATCAACGTCGCGAGCGTCGCGAGCACGACCATCGGCACCCGCGACCACTCCGGGATCAGCAGGTAGAACGGGTTCTCGATCGCGGAGGGGTCGTCGAGGATGAGCGACCCCTGCCCCATGTAGTTCAGCGTCAGCGCCGGGAAGACGATGAAGAACCACGCCCGGCGGATCGGCGGGCGACCGAAGTGCCCCATGTCGGCGTACAACGCCTCCGCACCGGTCACGGCCAGCACCACGGAGCCCAGCGCGATGAACGCGATGCCGGGGGCCTGGACGATGAAGTCCAGGGCGTAGTGCGGCGACAGGGACCGCAGGATCGCGGGGTGGTGGACGAGCCGGCCGATGCCGGCGACCGCGAGCGCGCCGAACCAGAGGATCATCACCGGCCCGAAGATGCGGCCGATCACGTGCGTCCCGAACCGCTGGATGACGAACAGCCCAGTCAGGACCGTCACCGTGATCGGCAGCACCACCGACTCCAGGCTCGGTGCTGCGACCTCGATGCCCTCGACCGCGGAGAGGACCGAGATCGCCGGGGTGATCATCCCGTCGCCGTAGAAGAGCGCGACCCCGAAGAGCCCGGCCGCGACGAGCGCCGCCTGGGTGCGGGCGTTCTGCAGCCCGGTGCGCTTGATCAGCGCGACGAGCGCCATGATGCCGCCCTCGCCGTCGTTGCCGGCCCGCATGATGAACGTCACGTACTTGACCGACACGATCACCGTGACCGACCACACGATCAGCGAGATGATCCCGTAGACATCGACCTCCGTCGGCTTCACCGCGCCGTCGTCCGCGGAGAACACGGCATGCAGCGCATAGAGCGGACTGGTCCCGATGTCCCCGAACACCACCCCCAACGCGCCGAGCGTCAGGGCGCCCATGCCCGCCTTCTTCCGGGCGCCCGTCGTTGCGGACTTCGAGGCGCTCATCGCCGCGGAACCATACGCACGCCTCCGGTCACGCACAGCCCGTCCCGAGACAACGCACCACGAGAGGACCGTCGCGCTCCCCGCCCCCGGGTGCCATCTGATGCGTCACGCAGCCTGGGCGTCGCGTTGTTATCCCGCAGGCCGGCAGCTCGTCCTGCGCCCAAAACGTGGCCGACTCTCAGGTCACGCAGGCCCGTTGAGGTGCTCGATCATCTCGCCGAGGGCCCGGCAGGTCGTCTCGAGCTGCTCGTTCAAGCCTTCGAGCAAGGCGCTGATCGTCCGGCTGCTCGGACCATCGGGGCCGTGCGCGGGCGGGTCGTCGGGCACGGTTGGTCCTGGGGCTGCGCGGTCCCGCTGTGCGGGTTCGGACGCTGTGGTCGGACGCGGGTCCGAGGGGTCATCCGCTCGCACGTCGTCGCGGACCTTCGAGTTGCCGGTCACGTCCGTGACCCTCCTCGCGGTCTCCATGGTTGCTCGGAGCGCAAGAGGAGACGCCGCGACCCGAGCACGCCTCGAAGCGACCCCCGCCGACCGTGCGACGAAACCCTCCTACGACTCGTGTGCTGCCAAGGTCTCACGTCTCGCGGGCAGATACCACCCAGAGCGCCTCCACGCCCACCCTTGCGTCCTCGAGCGGGTGAACCATCCTCCCCGCCAGGGTCTCTGGTCGACCACGCGCCGCCGTCGGGCCGGCTCGTCGATGGTCACGAATCCGGAGACGGCCGCCCCGGATCTCAAGGCGACCGCCGTGCCGAACATCGTTCGGCATGCAGACGGCCCGGTCGCACCGGGCCGTGTACCGCCCGACGTCTACCCGCCGGCGGGGCGCCGAACCGCGCTGCGCCACGACGCGGCGCGTACGGCACACGGAGGGGCGGGCGGCTGTGCCAAGGCGCCGGCCGGCGTCACGCCATCGCCGGGTGACCGTGCTGCTCACCCTCAAGGGCCTGGCGGATGACGACCATGAGGTCGATGGTGCGTCGGACGACGTCGATCGCGCTGCTCACCCGGCGAAGGGTCTCGACCGTCTCGTGCGCCGCCGCCCCGCAGCGTCCGAGGACGATCGACCGAGGAACGCGAGCACCTCGTGATCGAGTCGCTCCGCGGCGACGACGAAGTCCGCGGACTCGGCGTCGCCTGCCCGCTCGCCCGTCGCGAGCCGGCCCGTGAGCGATTCGGCGAGCACGAGCGTGTCCGTCGCGAGCCGGTGCACCGCCTGCGCGGCTGCCAAAGGCTCCTGGAGCGTGCACGCAGGCCCGGCGTCCACATCCCGCAGGGGCACGTGGCGCAACAGGGCACCCCGGCTTCGCACGTGCAGGTCGGACGTGCCGATCCGCTCCGCGCAGTGGCAGTCGTGTCCCCGCCGGCAGCTACAGGAAGTCGTGGGCGCGCGCGACGGCGAGCGCGTCCTCGCGGTCTGCGACGCCGAGCGTGCGATAGATGCTGCGCAAGTGCGTCTTGACCGTGTTCTCCGAGACGTACAGCCGGAGGGCGACCTCACGGCGCGTTCCCCCGAGCGC
>WLOB01000384.1 GCA_009699505.1 Actinomycetota bacterium
CCTTCGGCGTCAGGCCGGTGTGCCACGCGGGCACCATCCGGACCCAGCCGCCGTCGAACTCGTGCGTGCCGCCGAGGTTGAGGTCGACGACGTCGAGGCCCTCCTCCGCGAGCTCGTTGGCGACCTCGACGATCGCCACGACGGGCGCCCCGGTCCGCTCGGCGATGGCCACCGTGTCGCCGAGGTGGTCGCCGTGGCCGTGGGTGAGCAGGATCAGGTCGGCGGGCACGTCGTCGGGCGAGGTGGTCGCCTTCGGGTTGTCGCCCAGGAACGGGTCGACGAGGACGTGGAAGCCGTCGTGCTCGAGCAGGACGGCCGACTGGCCGAGGAACGTGAGGGTGGTCATGCGGGGGGTGCTCCGTCTTGATCGTGTTCGGGGGTCGGGTCCGCCTCGGCGGCCGCCGTCCCGGGGGCGGCGAGCTCGCGGGCGAGCGCGAACCCCACCGTTACCCCGACGAGCATCGCCAGGCGCGACTCGTCGGCCACGAGGGCGTGCAGGCGCGCCTCGCGCATCTGAGGGTCGGGCTCGGCGGAGGCCTGCCCGATCTGCTGCTCGTGGCCCTGGCTGAACCAGCCGCCGTCGTGCAGCGCGCCGTCGATGATGCGCTGGAGGTTCGGCACCGCGTGGGTGACGACCTCCTCCGCCCGGCGCAGACGGCCGGGCTCGCTGATCTCGCGGACGGCGGCGTCGACCTGCTCCGCGGTGTAGGGGCGATCGGTCACGTCCCCGAGCATACGGAGCCGCTCCGGCGGAGCCGTGACGCGCGGGCCAGACGGCCGACCGGACCGGGGTCTGCGTCCCGCGCCTAGCGGCGGGCGAGCGAGAGCCCGAGGCCCAGCAGCGAGCCGAGGATCAGCCCGACGCCGATCGACACGGGGACGGTGGTGGCCGTCAGCGCGGTCGTGGCGATCGGGACGACCAGCAGCGTGGCGGCGCCCAGCAGGTCGCCGTCGAGCGACTCCCCCTGCCGCCGGGCGCGGATCTCCGTGACGATCCACGCCGTCGCCAGCGCGATCGCGGCGCCCGCCGAGCCGAACGCCACGACGCCCGGGTCCGCCGCGCGATCGAGCAGCAGGCCGCCGACGCCCGCCACGAGGAACGCGACGACGACCACGACGGAGCCCACCGCTCCCGCACGGCGCTCCCAGAGCCAGCCGAAGACGCCGAAGGTCGTGAGCACGGCGACCGCGTTCCAGGTGTTCGTGAAGAGCAGCGACGCGGTGATCGCCCGCCACACCGGCGAGCCGTCGATCAGCAGCAGGTCGGTCCCGTTCAGGAGCTGCTGGACCGGCAGGCCGATGAGGGAGATCAGGATGATCGCGAGGGTGGCGTAGGCCTTGCCCTCGGTCGCGTAGGAGCTCTTCGCGCGCTTCTTCGCCGGCCGGCGGAGCGTCGCCCGCAGGCCGCCCCCGCCCGAGCCGGTGCGCCGGGACGTCCCCGGCGTCGCCTTCGCCTTGGCCTTGGTCTTCGACTTCGGCTTGAGCGTCCGGCGCCCGCGCTTGAGCGGCACGACGTTGTCGTCGCCGCCGTCCGGCGAGGTCGGCCGGTCCTGCAGCGTGCGGTCGGGTTCGTGCGACGGGAGCCGCAGCAGCGCCTCGAGGTCGCCGTCCTTGCGATCCAGCCGCGGCGCCCGCTTCTGCAGGCGCGTGCCGCAGTACGGGCACTCGGTCACGAACGTCGAGACCTGCTGCCCGCACGAGCTGCACACCGTGAACAGCTCTGCCTGGCCCGCCATCGAACCGATTGTAGGCTGACGGCGGGTCCGGGGTGCGCAGGACGTTCGTCGAGCGCCCCGCGGCGGTCGCCGCGGGACCCGCCGGACGCCCGCGGAGGGCGCCGACGAGCCCCGCGGGAGGGCTCAGGCGATGGTGATCTGCGGGTCCAGGTAGACGTCCTGGATCGCCTGCAGGAGGGCGACGCCCTCGTTCAGCGGGCGCTGGAACGCCTTGCGTCCCGAGATGAGGCCCGCGCCGCCGGCGCGCTTGTTGATGACGGCGGTCTTGACGGCCTCGGTGAGGTCCGTCTCGCCGGCGGAGGCGCCACCCGAGTTGATGAGGGGGGCGCGGCCCATGTAGCAGTTGGCCAGCTGGTACCGGGTGAGGTCGATCGGGTGGTCCGTCGTCAGCTCGGAGTAGACGAGCGGGTGCGTCTTGCCGACCTTGATCGCGTTGAAGCCGCCGTTGAGCTCGGGCAGCTTCTGCTTGATGATGTCGGCCTCGATCGTGACGCCGAGGTGGTTCGCCTGACCCGTGAGGTCGGCGGCCGTGTGGTAATCCACGCCGTCGGCCTTGAACGCCGAGTTGCGGGTGTAGCACCAGAGGATCGTGGCGAGACCGAGGCGATGGGCCTCCTCGAACGCCCGGGCGACGTCGACGATCTGCCGGCCCGACTCGGGCGAGCCGAAGTAGATCGTGGCGCCGACGGCGGCGGCCCCGAGGTCGTAGGCGCGCTGCACCGACGAGAACATGATCTGGTCGTAGGTCTCGGGCAGCGAGAGCGACTCGTTGTGGTTGAGCTTCACCACGAACGGGATCTTGTGCGCGTGCGTGCGGGAGACCGCGCCGAGGACGCCGAGCGTCGAGGCGACGGCGTTGCAGCCGCCCTCGATCGCGAGCTCGACGATGTTCTTCGGGTCGAAGTACGCCGGGTTGGGCGCGAAGGACGCCGCGCCGGAGTGCTCGATGCCCTGGTCGACCGGGAGGATGGAGACGTACCCGGTGCCGCCGAGGCGACCGCCGTCGAACAGCCGCTGGAGGTTGACCAGCGTGCGGTTGTTGCGGTCCGTCGACGAGTAGATGCGGTCGACGAAGTCGGGGCCCGGCAGGTGCAGCTGCGAGGCGTCGATCGTCGTGGACTTGTGGCCCAGGAGCGAGTCGGCGTCGTCGCCGAGCAGCTCCGTGACGCGGTCGATCGTCGATGCGGTCTGAACAGCCATGGAGATCCTTCTCGTTGCTTTGGGTTCCCGACGGTCCGCTCGGACCGCGCTGGTACTCGGGGGTTCCTCGGCTCCGGATCCGGCAGGCTGGATCGGACGGCGAGACGCGGAGGGTATCCCAAAACCCCGCGCCAGACCGGCATCGCGCCCGCTCCGCCCCCGCGCGTGACGGGACCGCGCCGGGCACGTGCCGACACGGTGCGTCCCGTGCCGCGCCGCGTGGGGCACCCCAGGCTGGGCGGATGCGTGCCGCTCCCCCGCGCCCCGGCCCACCCCCCGCGCTCGTCGTCGTGCTCGCCGCCGTGGCCGGCGGGTTCGGCGCCACCCGGCTGTGGCCGCCGGGTCCCGCGGCGCCCGGCGGCGTCGCGGGCCGGGCCGTCGCGGCGCTCGCCGTCCCGGGGGCTCGCGCCCGGGTGGTCGGGACGGTCGACGGCGACACGGCGCGCATCGCGTTCCGCGACGACGCGGGCCGGGCGACCGTCACGGTCCGCTACCTCGGGGTGGACACGCCGGAGACGAAGCACCCCGACCGCGGCGTCGAGTGCTTCGGCCCCGAGGCGTCGCACCGCAACCGCGACTGGGCGACGGGCCGGCTGGTCCGCGTCCGCTTCGACGTGGAGCGCGTCGACCCGTACGGACGCCTGCTGGCGGCCCTCACCCCCGAGGGCTGGCGGCGCTCCCTGAGCGAGCGCCTCGTGGCCGAGGGCCTCGGCCGCGTCCTGGTGATCGCCCCGAACGGGGTGGACGCCCCGCGGCTGCGACGGGTGCAGGAGCGGGCGCGGCGGGCCGGTCGCGGGCAGTGGGGCTCTTGCGGGAATGCACTACCCTCGGGGACGTGAGCGCGGCCCGCCAACGCCCCTCCGGCTCGCTCGACGAGCTGGAACGCCGCCTGGCACGCGAGACCGAGATCGCGCAGCGCCAGCGCGAGAAGATGCTCCGCGAGGTCGAGCGGCGCGAGGCGATGCGCGAGTTCGACGCCGTCAAGCGCCGCCGCGGCCTGCGGTACCTCGCCCTCCTCGGCATGCTCACGTTCACGGCGGTGCTCGTCACCCTCGTGATGTTCCGCGTGCTGTCGCTCGTCTTCTCCTAGCGCGCGTCCGACGGTGCCCGGCGGGCGCCACGCAGGGGGATCCCGGTCGTCGGTAGATTGGGCTGCTACATGGCACGACGTTCGCTCCGACCCCACCTGAACCAGATCCGCACGTGGGTGCGCCAGGGCCGCACCGACGCGTGGGTGGCGCACCAGCTCGAGGTCACCGGGCCGGAGATCGCCGAGTTCAAGGAGAAGAACGGCCTCACCGCCGCGTCGCCCGACGACCCCGCGGGCGCGATCGCGCCGGAGGACGTCGACCTGCGGGCCGAGGACGACGCGCAGATCGCCGCCGAGCTCGAGGCCGCCGAGGCCGAGCGCAAGGCCGAGGCCGAGCGCCTCGCCGCCGAGGAGGCCGAGCGCGAGGCCACCCGCAAGGCGGAG
>WLOB01000385.1 GCA_009699505.1 Actinomycetota bacterium
CACCGACGTCGGCGGATCGGCCGGCCCGGGGAGCACCGTCGACCCGCGACGGGCCGGCGCACCGGTCCCGGACGATCCGTACGCGCCTCCCGACGGATCCGCCCTCCCCGGCTCCGTCCCCCACGCCGGGACCGCCGCCCGCCCGGGGGACGCACCGCCCCCGCGGGCCGCGATCCCCGTGTACGCGATCACGGGCCGGCAGCTCGTCGTCG
The DNA here is from genome assembly GCA_009699505.1 of Actinomycetota bacterium. Taxonomy (GTDB): domain Bacteria; phylum Actinomycetota; class Thermoleophilia; order Solirubrobacterales; family Solirubrobacteraceae; genus Patulibacter. Next base: position 213 of record WLOB01000385.1, read on the forward strand.
CCGCGCTGACCGGGCCGCAGCTCGGCCTGGTCGCGGTGCTCGTCGGGTCCGTGCTCGCGCAGGGCCAGGAGCTGCTGCCGCGCGGGCTGACCGACCGGGTCGAGGACGAGCTCTCCGGTGCGACCGCCACCACGGTCGTCGTCCTCGTCCTCCTCGGCGTGCTGCTGGCCGCCGCGGTCTCCGTCGCCGGCACCGTGCTGGCGTTCGCGGAGTTCGCCGTGGAGCGCGACGACCGCCGCCTACGCGTCCGCCGCGGCCTGATCACGGAGCGCACCGGCACGATCCCGCTCGACCGCATCCACGGGATCCGGATCGTCGAGGGCCTGCTGCGCCGGCCCCTGGGGTACGCCACGGTGCAGGTCGAGGTCGCCGGCTACCGCGGCGACTCCGACCTGACGCGCACGCTCGTGCCCCTCGTCCACCGCAGCGAGCTGCCCGAGCTGCTGGGACGGATGCTGCCCGAGCTGCCGTGGACGGACGCGGCGCTGCAGCGGCCCCCGGCGCGCGCCCGCCGTCGCTACTGGACCGTGCCGGTGCTGCTCTCGCTCCTCCCCGCGCTCGCCCTCGTGCTCGCCCTGCCCGGTGCCTGGCGGACGGTCGCGGTCCTCGCCCCGCTGCTGGGCCTCGCGCTCGGCGACGCCCGCTGGCGCGGCGCCGGCTGGGCCCTCGGGCCGACGACGCTGACCGTCCGGAGCCAGCTCGTGGCCCGCACGACCCTGCTGGTGCTCGCCCGCCGGATCCAGCGCGCCCAGCACCGCACCCAGCCCCTCCAGCGCCGCGCGGACCTCGCGTCGTTCGCCGTCGCGCTGGCCACCGGCCGCACCGGCGGCGTGCGTCACCTCGACGACGTCGTGGCCGACGACCTGCAGCGCGCGGTGGTCGCCCGGACCGCCCGTGCGCCGTCACCCGCCGTCCGTCGCGACGGCTCGCTATCCTCCGTCGCCCCGCCGGAGTAGCTCAGTCGGTTAGAGCAGCGGAATCATAATCCGCGTGTCGGGGGTTCAAGTCCCTCCTCCGGCATCCCGAAGCCCCCGCCCACGCGGGGGTTTCGTCGTTCCGGGCGAAGCCCCCGCCCACGCGGGGGTTTCGTCGTTCCGAGGCCCGGTGGACCCGGCCGCGCGACGCCCCGCCGAGGAGGTCGTGGCCCACGGACCCGCGCGCCGACCGCCGCCCCGCAGCGCCCGTCGGGGCATCCCGCAGCCCCCCGCCCCGCCCTCAGAGCCCCGCGAGCTGGTCCACCGGCGCGTCCGCGTCCGTCAGCGGCCGGTGTGCCCCGAGCGGGCGGCGCTCCACCCCGAGGTCGGGCAGGTCGAGCGTCGAACCGATCCGGTCGACGCACGCCTGCTGCGGCAGCGGGCCCGAGCGCAGGAGGGTGTTCTCGAGCTTGCGGGCCGGCGATGCGCGCTGGGCGCTCAGCGGCCCGAAGCTCTCCCGGGCCGACGAGGCGATCGCGTCCGTCAGCGGGGCGTCGGGGGTCGTCAGGACGTTGAAGGCGAGCGTCCCGCCGGGGTGCAGGCGGGCCTTCGCCAGGCGCGCGAACTCCCGGGTCGCCAGCGAGGCCGGCATGCGGTCCCCGGAGAACGCGTCGACGTAGATCAGGTCGTACCGGCTGTCGGTGCCCTGGAGGAACCGTCGGCCGTCAGCGACGACGAAGCGGTCGCCCGGCCGCTCGCGGGCGCCCATCCACCGGCGCGCCATCGTGACGACCTGGGCGTCGAGCTCCGCCACGTCGATCCGGACGCCGGGGACGAGGCGGCGCAGCGGCTCGAGCAGCGCCCCGCCGCCCAGGCCGATCACCAGCACGCTGCGAGGCGGCCGCGGGCAGACGAGGGTGGTCGCGGCCTGGATGTAGGGGGTGACCGGGCGCTCGGGCCGCCGCAGGTCGACGATGGACTGCACGACCTCCGGCCGGTCGAAGTACATCGCGCGCCGGTCGTCGTCCATGTCGCTGATGACGATGCGGGCCAGGCGGCTGTCGACCGCCGCGCGGACCGTGCCGAGGGCGTCCCGGTCGCCCGGCTGGGCCGTACCGCCGGCCGACGGCAGCGTCGCGAGCACCGCGATCACGCCGAACGCGCCCGTGACCGCGACCGCCGTCCCGGGCCGGCGGACGAGCGCGGGCACGCCGAGCAGGGCGATCGGCAGCGCGCACAGCAGCATCAGGGTGCCGATCGGCAGCAGGCCGATGAGCCAGAACGGCGTGACGATCGACCCGAACACAGCGCCGAGGGTCGCCAGGGCGCTCAGGTCCCCCGCCGCCCGGCCGACGAGGCCCTCCCGCACGCTCACCCGGACCGCCATCGGCGTCACGAGCGACAGCGCCGTGCACCCCGGGACGATCACGACGAGGGCGCCGAGCAGCGCGCCGACGCGGTCGCCCGTGCGCGGGCTGAGCCAGTCGAGGATCGGCGGACCGAGGAGCGCGGAGGCCGCGAGGAGCGCGCCCGACGCCAGCAGCACCGGGGCGATCGCCTCCGCGTACGGCCGACGGTCCGCGAGCCGGCCGCCGAAGGCCGTGCCCGCCGCGATCGCCACGAGCACCGCGGCGATCGTGATGCCCCACACGTCGAGCGTGTCGCCGAAGCGCGGCGAGAGCATCCGCTGGCCGAGGAACTCGACCGCGAGCGTCACCACGCCGCTGACGAAGACCGAGACCCGGATCCACCACGCAAGCATCGCGAGCAACCGTACGAGGTCGCCCGCGACGGGGCGGCGGGCGCCCCCCGGGCCACCGGACGCGTCGGCGCGGAGGCGTCCGGTGGCCGGCTCCGGCCGGCGCGCGGACGGGCGGCGGGGCGGGCCGGCCGACCGACGCCGCGCACGAAGCCCCCGCTCAGGCCGCGCTTCCGGCGTCCTGCAGGACCGCTCTCAGTCGTCCCGCCCCCGCCGGAACCCGAGTACGGTCGCCGGATGTTGCGGTTCCGCACTGCCCGTTCCGAGACCGAGGTCCTCGTCCGCGAGGTCGAGTCGGCGCTCGGTCGCTGCATCGCCGTCTCCGTGCTGAAGGAGCGCCCGGACGACCCCGACGCGCTCGACGGCGCCGTGACGGGGCTGCGCGCCCAGGCCGACCTCCTCGACGGGTCCCCCAAGCCCGCGGACGCCGCGGAACTCGAGGCCATCGAGGCGCTCGAGACCCGCGTGGTCGACCGCAAGCTCGACCTGCTCGGCATCGACCCGCGCCAGGTCCGCCGCGGATCGCTCGCCGCCCTCGCCCACGTCGGGCTGACCCCCTCGGCGACCGGCCTGCCGGTCGTCGCCGACGCCTACGCCGGGCGCCGCCGCGACACGGACGCCGTCGTGGACCGGGTGCGCGCGCTCATGGCCGTCCTGCACGCCGTGCACGGCGCCCCCGCCGCCGACGTCGCCGGGTCGCTCAAGAGCCGCGGGCTCGTGCCGTGGTCCACCCCGCAGGAGCGCACGTTCCTCGACCTGCAGGGCAGCCGCGAGGAGGGCGACCGCGAGCTGGCCGCCCACCGCGCGTGGATCGGCCGGCGCGTCGAGGGCCTGCACGCGCTGGGCTGGGCGCTCGGGATCCTCGACGACCTCGAGCCGACCGGCTTCAGCGCCGTGCACCCCTCCGCCTTCGCCGCCGTCGGCCCCGCCGAGCCGGCCGGCGCCCCGACGGAGCTCGAGCTGCGCCCGCAGTCCGAGCTGCTCGCGCGCCTGGACCTCCTGAGCTGCGCGCACTACGCCGTCCAGGAGCACGAGCTCCGCGGCGCCAGCAGCCCGCTCCCCCGCGACGTGATCCCGGGCGCGATCGCCGAGCGCAAGCGCGCGCTCGAGTGGCTCCTGGGCCAGGACGGCTGGGACGACATCGAGGTCGACGGCGACATCCGGGCGTCGCGGCGCCGCTGAGCGCCCGCGGCGGCCGACCCGGTCGGCCGCGCGCCTCGCGGCCTGCTGCCGCGCCCCGTCGGGACGCGGTCGCCCGACGCGCCACGGCCCGACGGCGCCACCGCCTGCGGCGTCGGCGCCCCTCAGCGCCAGTCCGCCAGGCGGTCCAGCCCCGCCTCGAGCGTCGCCGTGTCCGTCGCGTACGAGACCCGGACCCAGCCCACGCCGTCGACCGCGTCGAAGTCCGCGCCCGGCGTGAGCGCCACGCCGGTCTCCGCGAGCAGGCGCGCGCACCACGCCACGGCGTCGCGGTCGCCCGCCCGACGGATCCGCTCCGCCACGTCGGCGTAGAGGTAGA
>WLOB01000386.1 GCA_009699505.1 Actinomycetota bacterium
AGGTACGGGGTCTCGACGTCGAGGAAGCCCTCGTCCTCCATCGCGTCGCGGATCGCCCGGACGATGCGCGAGCGCAGGAGCAGCGCGTCGCGCGTGCGCTCGCGACGCAGGTCGATCACCCGGTGCTGCAGGCGCAGCAGCTCGTCGACCGGGCCGTCCTCGTCGACGGGGAACGGCGGCGTCTCGGCCTCGGCCAGGACGTCGAGGGTGGTGGCCCGCAGCTCGACGGTGCCGGTGAGCATCTTCGGGTTGACGTGCTCGGCGCCGCGGAGCGTCAGCTCGCCCTCGGCGGAGATCACGTGCTCCGGGCGGATGCGCTCCGCGGCCTCGAAGACGTCCGTGCCGCAGGTCGCCGGGTCGAAGACGACCTGCAGCAGGCCGGAGCGGTCGCGCAGGTCGACGAAGATCAGCCCGCCGTGGTCGCGGCGGCGATGGACCCAGCCGGCGACCCGGGGCGTCTGCCCGACCGCGTCGTCCGTGAGCAGGCCGGCCCACGTCGAGCGGTACCGGTTGGCGTGCACCGGGGCGGCACCGACGGTGTCTCGGACGAGCGCGGCGATCCGCTCGTCCCTCGCGGCCGAGGTCTGGTCGGTCGCGGCGGGCTCCGGAGAAGGCATGACGCCCGAGGGTACCGGGCGCCTCCGGGCCCCGGATCCCGGGCCCCGGACGACGTCGCGGAGGCCGACGGCGGTGCGGCCGCCGACGCCGCCCGGACCCTCAGACCCGCGCGGCCGCCAGCGCGTCGGCGACCGTCAGGCCGGTCGCCCGGCCGCCCGGGGCGCGCTCGACGCGGATGCCGTCGTCGTCGAGGACGACGACGGTGCGGGCGCCGGCCTTCTCGGCACGGCGCAGCTGGCCCTTCAGCCCGCGGCCCGGCGCCTGGTCCAGGCGCACCGCGAGGCCCTCGCGGCCGGCCGCGTCGGCCAGGTCGAACGCCTCGCGGCGGTGCCCGTCGGTCCACGCGACGTAGAGGTCCGCGCCGGCCAGGCCCTCGGGCTCCGGCTCGTGCCCGGCGTCCGCGTCGCCCGTCTCCTGCGCCAGCAGGATCCGCTCGATGCCCGCGCCCCAGCCGAAGCCCGGGGTGGCCGGACCGCCGATGAGCTCGGCCAGCCCGTCGTAGCGGCCGCCGCCGCCGACGCCGGACTGGGCGCCGAGCGCGTCGGAGGTGAACTCGAAGAGGGTGCGCGAGTAGTAGTCCAGGCCGCGCACGAGGGTCGGGTCGACCTCGTACTCCACCCCGGCGCCGTCGAGCAGCGCGCGGACCTCGTGGAAGTGCTCCGTGTCCTCCGCCGGCAGGTGGTCGAGGAGCAGCGGGGCGCCCGCCATGACCTCCTTCGTGCCCGGGTGGTCGCTGTCGAAGGCGCGCAGCGGATTGAGGTCGATGCGCTCGCGGACCTCGTCGGACAGGCGGTCCTCGTGCTCGCGGAGGTACGCGACGAGCGTCTCGCGGTACCCCTCGCGCCCGGCGGGCGTGCCGAGCGACCCGAGCCGCAGCCGCAGCCCGGGCACGCCGAGGTCGCGGAGGATCCGGTGCAGGAGGACGATGCCCTCCGCGTCGACGGACGGGTCGTCCGAGCCGAGCGACTCGATGCCGAGCTGCCAGAACTGCCGCTGCCGGCCCTTCTGGGCGCGCTCGTAGCGGAAGAACGGGCCCCAGTACCAGAGCTTCACGGGCTGGGGCAGCTTGTGCATGCCGTGCTCGAGGAACGCGCGGACGACGCCCGCGGTGCCCTCGGGACGGAGCGTCAGCGACCGGTCGCCGCGATCCTCGAAGGTGTACATCTCCTTCTGCACGACGTCCGTCGAGCCGCCGACGCCGCGGGCGAAGAGGTCGGTGTCCTCGAAGATCGGCGTCTCGATCCGCCGGTAGCCGGCGCCCTCGAGCACGAGCGCGGCGACGTCCTCGACCCGGCGGCGCCGGGCGGTCTCGTCCGGCAGGACGTCGTGGGTGCCGCGCGGGGCGGTGAGCTTCCTGGCGCCCGCCATCAGGCGCCGTTCTGGAGCATGTCGAGGATGAAGGGGTTCGTCCGCCGCTCCTGCCCGAGCGTCGTGGGGCCCATGTGCCCCGGGCAGACGGTGGCCGCGTCGTCGAAGCGCTCGAGCAGCGTGGCGATCGACCGCATGAGGGTCCCGTGGTCCGCGCCGGGCAGGTCGGTGCGGCCGATGGAGCCCTGGAAGAGGACGTCGCCCGAGAAGAGGACGCCCTCGTCGGGAAGCGCGTACGTGACGTGGTCCGGGCTGTGGCCCGGGGTCGAGACGACCTGGAAGTCCATGCCCGCCAGCGAGACGACGTCGCCGCCCGTGACGTGGTGCTCGGGGTCGTAGCCGCGGAACGGGCCGAAGCCCTCCCAGCGCATGACGGCGTTGGGGTCCTTCAGCGTCTCGACCTCCCCCGCGGGGCACCAGACCTCGGCGCCCGTGGCGTCGTGCAGGTCGGCGACCGCGCCGATGTGGTCGAAGTGGGTGTGGGTGATCAGGATCCCGGCCAGCGTCAGGCCGTGCTCCTCGATCGCCGCGAGCAGCTTCGGGGCGTCGTCGCCGGGGTCGACGATCACGGCCTCCGACGCGCCCTCGTGGCTGACCAGGAAGCAGTTCTCCTGGATCATCCCGACGGTGTACATGCGGACGTCCATGGTGGGTCCTTCCCCTCTGTGAATCCGTTCCCGCGCGCCCCGCCGGCTCAGCGCCTGGGCTTGGCCTTCGCGGCCCGCTGCGCCTCGACCTGGGCGAGACGCCGGCGGTACATCCAGCGGTCGAAGTAGAAGCCGAACGGGGTGTAGACGCCGAGCAGCAGGACCGTCGTCAGCAGCACGCCGGCGGGGCTGCCGTTCAGGACCGCGAGCATCACGACGGCGAAGATGCCGGCCGCGAACAGCGCGCGGATGAACGCGGAGCGCCACGACGGCTCGCGCAGCCGCGGATCGGCCGACCGCCCGCCCTTGACGGCGGGGCCGCCGCCCGAGCGCGCGTGCGTCACGCCGCGCGCCTCGATCATGCCGGCGGCGTTGCCGCGGTGCTTCGTCTTGCGCTTGGTCTGACGGGCCATCTGCGCGGTCCAGCGTATCGACGCGCGTGCGCGCCCGCTGCCGCCGTGCCGACGGGGCGCACACCGGGCTGGCGTACCCTTCCGGGAGATGTCGCGCATGCGCCTCGGCCTCGTCCTCACCGGAGGCACGATCGGCTCGACCTCCCCGGGCGACTCCGACGTCGTCCGGCTGATGCGGGGCCCCAACGCCGCGGGGATGCCCGGCTGGCTCAGCGGCCCGCTCGCCGCGTTCGGCGCGCACCAGCTGTCGATCGAGCGCCCGGTCGAGCTGCACTCGGAGGAGGCGCGCCCGTCGGACTGGGAGGCGATGGCGGCGTCGTGCCGCAAGCTCGCCGAGCGGGGCGTCGACGCGATCTGCATCCTGCACGGCTCGGACACGATGGCCTACGCGGCCGCCGCGCTCTCCTTCGCCCTGGCGGACCTGCGCCTGCCGATCGTGCTGACGGGCAGCAACCTGCCGCCGGACGATGAGGAGAGCGACGCGAAGAACAACGTCCGCGCCGCCCTCGTCGCGCTGCGCACGCTGCCCGACGGCGTCTACCTCGTCTTCGCGGGCACGCCCGACGGCGACGCGCTCGTCCACCTGGGCACCCGGGTGCGCAAGGAGCGGGCGTCGGGGCGCGCGTTCGTCTCGCCCAACGGCGGGCCGGTCGCGGTCGTCGAGCGCGGCCGCATGCGCCGCCTCGTCCCGTGGCCGCTCCCCCAGCCGCTCGGTCCCACGTCGGAGCAGCGCCTCGGCGCGATGGCCGACGGCCCGGCCGGCCCGGTCTCCGCGGTCCTCGACGGCCTCGACACCCCCGGCGCCAACGGCACCACGCCGGTCAACGGCTGGTCCGCCGCGCGCGCCGGCGCCGCCATCGGGGTCACGGAGCACCCGCGCGTCGCCCGCTTCGACCCGCGCGTCCTCGAGCTGCGTGTCCACCCCGGGCTCCCGGTCGCCGCCCTCGAGGCCGCCGTCGACGCGGGCGGGCTCCTCGGCGTCGTCGCCGAGCTCTACCCCTGCGCGACGGGCCCGACGGGCGACGACGACGCGTCCCTCTCGCGCCTGGCCGAGCACGTGACCGCCATGGGCGGCGTCGTCGTCGGCACCGTCGCGGCGGCCCCCGAGATCGCCGGCTCGTACTACCCGTCGCTGCCGAGCCTCACGGCATCGGGCATCGGCTTCCTCCCCGGCGTCCTGACCTCGACGGCGACCGTGAAGCTCATGTGGGCCCTGGCGGTCACCGGCGGCGACCAGGCCCGCACCCGCGCCCTGATGCGCCGGACCGTCGCGGGCGAGGTCGCCCTCGTCGGCCGCCCGGCGCCGCGGCGCCGCGTGCAGCACCAGGTGCGCACGGGGAGCTGAGGGAG
>WLOB01000387.1 GCA_009699505.1 Actinomycetota bacterium
GTCGAAGGTCAAGCGGCCCCTGACCGACCTGCGGGTCGGCCCGTTCTACGGCTGCTACATCGTGCGGCCCAACGACCGCATCGGCATCGACGACCAGCACCCGCGCGACACGTACCTCGAGAAGGTCATCGAGGCGCTCGGCGGCACCGTCGTGGAGTACGCCGGGTCGCAGAAGTGCTGCGGGTTCCCCGTCGCGCTGATGAACGCGGAGACGTCGTTCCGTCAGGCCGGCCGGCACCTCGGCGACGCGAAGGACGCGCAGGCCGACTGCCTCGTGACCCCGTGCCCGCTCTGCCACCTCAACCTCGACATGCAGCAGCCGCGCGTGAACAAGGTCGTCGGGCGCAACCTGCAGATGCCGGTGCTGCACCTGCCGCAGATGGTCGGGCTGGCGCTCGGCATGGACCCCAAGGCCCTCGGCCTGGGCCGCCACGTCGTCAAGCCGACGGCGGTCATCGACTGGTCCACGTCGGTCGTGGGCGCCGTCGCCGCCTGAGGGACCGCGTCCGCGGTCCGCTGACGCGCATCGAGGAGGACGGAGGGGCGGCGATCGCGCCGGCCCTTCGTCGTTCCGGGGCCTCGCGCTAGGGGGTGAGACCCGCGGCGACCAGGTCGTCCAGGCGCGAGGCGACCGGGGCGTAGAGGTCGAGCGGCACGACGGCCAGCGGCGCGGGCTCCGCGATGCCCTGGCGGGCGGCGAGCGGGGCGAGGGCGGCGCCCGGGAGGTCGCGGATCGCCACCTGGATCAGCCGGCGGACCGCACGCGGGATCGCGGGGCGCAGCAGCACCACGTCGGCGAGCGACCCCGTGGCGGACCAGACCCGACGCAGGCCGCGCGTCCGGGACGTGCCCGGGGCGCCGCGCGTGACCGCGGCGTCGACGCGCCCGGCGCGCAGGGCCTCGAGCGCCTGCGCGTCGTCGTCCGTGGAGATCGTGTCGCCCTCGGCGGGCCGGACGCCGGCGCGCAGGAGCGCAGAGCGGGGGTCGAGGTCGCCGCCGGCGGTCAGGCGGGGGCCGAGGGCGATCCGGCGGCCCTCCAGGTCGCCCAGGGAGCGGACCTCGGCGTCGCGCCGCACCCACATCTCGGTCGGGGCGGTGCGGGCGGGCGTGTCCTGGTCGACCGCGTAGGCGCCGGCCGGGACGGAGCCCGTCGCGCGCGAGGCGACGATGGCCGCGGCGGGGTCGAGCTGGGCGATGTCGACGTCGTGCATCGCCAGCGCCGTGACGAGGCGCGCCTGGGTGGCGTACGGGATCGCGATCGCACGGCAGCCGAGGCCCTCGGCGAGGTCCGTCGTCAGGCGGTCCGCGGCGGCGCGCCCCTCCGTGTCGCCCGCCGGCAGGACGACGCCGAAGCGGACCGCCGAGGACTGGCAGCTGTCGTCCGGGAACCGCGCCGGCTCCCCGGATCCGGCCGCGCCGGCGGTGGCCGGCCCGCCGGGACGGGCGAGCACCGCGACCGCGGCGCCGACGAGCAGCAGCAGGACGAGCAGGCCGGCGGAGGTGGCGACGGGACGGGTTCGGGGACCGGGCACTGCGCGGGAGGATGCCGCACCGGGCGCGTGCGGTGCGGCGCGGAGCACCCGGTGCTCGGCCGGACGCGCGCGTGGGAGGATGGCGCATGGCCCTCCCCCGCCCCGTCCCGTCCCGTCCGGCGATCGGTGGTGCCGCCCTCGTGGCGCTGACCGTCGGCCTGCTCGCCGTGCCGGCCGCGCAGGCGGTCCCGACGGGCGCGCCGATCGAGCTGGCGACGGTGCCCGGGACGCCGTGGGAGCTCGCGCCGATCCCCGGCGGCGGCACGTTCGTCGTCCAGCGCGACGGCGGCATCGTGCGCCTCGACGCGCAGGACCGGCTCGTGGCCGGCGACGCGCTCGCCCGCACGGCGATCCCGCGCGACGTACGCAAGTTCCTCGGGCTGGCGCTGGCGCCCGACTTCGCGACGAGCCGGCTGGCCTACCTCTACGTGTCGGTGAAGACCGCCGAGAACCCACCCGGCGACGAGGTCAACGGCGTCAACGGCATCTGGCGGCTGAAGGAGCAGGACGGGGCCCTCACCGTGGTCGGCAGCGAGCCGGTCTTCGACGGCATCGACTCCGACGGCAACCACGACGGCGGCCGGATGGTCTTCGGTCCCGACGGCGCGCTCTACGTGACCACGGGCGACATCCACATGCCCGCGCGGCCGCAGGACCTGAACTCGCTCAACGGCAAGATCCTCCGGCTCTCCGCGCCGGCGTCGGGGCCCCTGACCGCGCCCACCGACAACCCGTTCTCCACGCAGGCCGGGAACGCGAGGTACGTCTGGTCCTCCGGCCACCGGCATCCGCAGGGCCTCGCGTTCGACGCGGCCGGCCGGCTGTGGGAGACCGAGCACGGCCCCACCGGCGAGCAGCACGGCGACGCCTTCCCCGGCGGCGACGGCAAGCAGGGACGCGACGAGCTGAACGTCATCACGAAGGGCGGCAACTACGGCTGGCCGCTGGTCTCCGGCACCGAGACGCGGCCCGGGACGATCGCCCCGGTGGCCGTCGCCGGGGACTCGCCGGCGTGGGCCCCGGGCGACGTGGCCGTCGGCGCGGACGGGTCGATCTACTCGCCGTTCCTCGCAGGGCAGGAGCTGCGGCGCTTCGACGTCCGGCAGGGCTCCGTCTTCGGGCAGGCCTCGCACGTGCAGAACCTCGGGCGCCTGCGCGTCGCCGTGGCCCGTGGCTCCGACCTGCTGGTCACGCGCGACAGCTCGACGGGCCCGAACGTCCTGCGGGTGCCGCTGAGCGCCCCGACCCCGGGCGGCAGCGACGCGGCCGACCCGCCCGTCGCCCCCGGGACGGGCGGGAACGGACCGCGACCCGTCCCCGCACCGGCGCCGGTCGCCACGCCGGCCGCGCCGACGGCCCCGAGCGCGGCGCAGGTCCGCTCCCGCGCCCGCTCGCTGGCCCGCAGGGTGCGGACGGCCGCCGACCGCCTCGGTCGCCGGCGCCTCGAGGCGGGCCGCGCGATCGTCGTACGCAGCACCGCGCCGTCCGTCGGCCGCACGACGATCGAGCTGCGGCTGCGCTCGTCGCGCGGCACGCTCCTCGTCCGCGTGCGCCCGCGGACCACGAAGGCGGGCGTCCAGCGCTACGTCGTGCGGCTCGGGCCGACCGGGCGCAGGCGGCTGCGGGCGGCGTCGACGCGGCGGATCGTCGTCCGGGTCGCGCACCGCCCGTCGAGCGGTGCGAGCGCGACGACCGCGGTCGGGCTGACCGTGGCGAAGCGGCGCGGCTGAGCGGGGCCGGGGCGGGGCCGCCCGGCGGGAAGCGCCCGGCGGGGAAGAGGTCCGGCGAGGGGACGGAGCCCGCTCCGGACCACGCACGCACCTGGCGGCTGATCCCACCGGCGCATCATGGTGCGGGAGAGGAATCAGCGCAGGGAAGAACGGGGTGCCCGGGAGCGGCCCGTCGGTGGCCGATGCCGAGGCCCCACGCCGCGCCCGCGGTCGGTCGGCCTGTCGCACCGGGGCGCCGCACGCACGCCTCCACCGGCGGGACGCGCCCGGTCGTCACGGACCAGGGGTCGGCGTCATCGACGAGCAGGTCGCCGCGCCCCGCCGACGCAGCGGCTGCAGCAGGCGGCGGCCCGTGCCCTCGACGATCGCCACCGACGCGTCGTGGTCGTCCCCGTCGACCAGGACGGACGCGGTGACGACGTGCGCGCCGCAGTCCAGCCGCATCGCCTGCACGACGCGCCCGTGGTCGTTCCAGCCGCTCTTGAAGGCGACCTGCCAGCCCCGCGGGGCGGCGCGGGGCATCCCCCACCGCTGCGACGGGGCGATCGACCGCAGGAGGCCGAGCGCCCAGGCCCGGTGGCGCGGCGGCAGGACCCGTGGCAGGCGGGCGAACAGGCGGGCCCCGTCCGTCGCGCTGATCGGGGACGTGGCCCACAGGGGAGCGACGGGCCGGTGGTCGCGCATGCCGACGAGCCGCGCGACCCGGCGAAGCGGCCCGACGCCGCCCATCGCGGCCAGCAGCTCATCGACGGGGGCGTTGGCCGAGCGGCGGACCATCGACGGGAGCAGCGCGCGCTCCCGGTCGGTCAGCCCCCGGCCGCGGACGACCGGGCGGCGCAGGTAGGCGACCAGCACCGTCACCTTGACGAGGCTGTGGGCCCGCGTGGTCTCGTGGCCGCGGAAGGACCACGCGCGACCGTCGACCTGCAGGGCGAGACGGACGCGGGCGTCGCGGCTCCGGGCGTACGTGCGCGCGTCCCGGACGGCGGCCGTCCAGGTCGCCGTCGACGGCGGGCCGGCCGTGGCGCCCCGGGCGACCGATGGGGCCGCCGGGGGCGCGGCAGCGCGGGGCGTGGCGGCCCCCGCCACGCCCGTGGCGAGCGCCAGACCGACGGCGCCGGCGACGGCGA
>WLOB01000388.1 GCA_009699505.1 Actinomycetota bacterium
CCGCCGCGACCGCGGAGCCCAGGGCGCGGTGCAGCGCGTCGACGACGAGCTCGGCCGCGTGGCGCTTGCCGGGGTGCAGCCCGCCGACCTCGTCGGCGACGGCGTCGACGGAGATCCGGGCGGCGTCGCGGATGCTCGCGCCGTCGAGCAGCTCGCAGGCGACGGAGCCGCAGACGGTCAGGGCGCCGCAGCCCTCGGCGACGAAGCCGGCGTCGGCGACCCGATCGCCCTCGACGCGCACCACGATCCGGACGAGGTCGCCGCACGCCGCGCCGCCGGCGACGCCGTCGTGCCCCACGGACGGCAGCTCGGCCAGTCCGACGGGCGAGCGCAGGTGCTCCTCGTAGCGCCAATCAGCCACCCCGGAAGGATAGCCGGGTCCGCCGGTGGGCCCGTCCGGCCGGGCGTCGGCGCCCGTCCGGCCGCGGATTCGAGCCCGGCGGAGCCGAGTCAGCCGCGGGCCTCCGCCCGGAGCTCCGCGGCGTCGTCGGCCATGTCGCTGCGCACGAGGGCGCAGCTCAACCGGCAGAACGCCTCGGGGCCCTCGTCGGTGAGCTCCGCCAGCCGCTCCGGGGTGCGCGGGAGCCCGAGCGCCGCGGCCCCGTCCGTCGCCCGGCCGCCGAGGAACGGGTGGTGCTCGGGCCAGGCGACCTGGACCTCGCGCACGAAGATGTCGGCCCCGACCGCGCCGATGCCGCTGAAGTCGGCGACGAGCTCCTCGATCCTGCCGGTGTCGCCGTCGGCCTCGTCGCGCAGGCGCCGCAGGTCCCCGTCCCAGCGGTCCAGGCACTCGTGGGCGGTGCGCCCGAGCAGCTCCGCGGTCCGCCGCTTGCGCAGGAAGCGCGCCTCCGTCAGGACCTCGTGGCGCTCGTCGTCCGTGGCCTCCGCCAGGTGCTCCGCGGTGGTCCATCCGGCGTCGTTCAGCGCCCTCGCGGCCCGCAGCCCCAGCCGGGCGTCGATGTTCGCCGCGAGCAGGTGCGAGGCGACGAGGAGCCGGAACAGCGGGGACGGCGTGTTCTTCGCGACGTCGATCCCGAGCTCCTCGGCGAACGTCGTGCCGTGGTGCTCCAGGACGACCCGGACGACGGCGTGCTGGTCGGTGGCCATGGGCCGCCCCTACCCGGTCGGCGCCCCCGCACGTCGCCCGCGAGGGCCGCGCCGGATCGTCCCCGGACGGCCCTCGCCGCGTGCGAGGATCGGCCGATGAGCTCCCCCGCCGCCCCGACGACCGCCGCCTCGTCCTCCCTCGAGGACACCGTCGCCCGCGCCCGCCGGCAGACGCTGGGCGACCTCCTGCACCGCTCCGCCCGCCGGTTCCCGGATCGCACGGCCGTGCAGGAGGCGGGCGTCGCCGCCCCGCGGTCGCGCACCTTCGCCGCGCTCGACGCGGACGCCGACCGGATCGCCTCGGCCCTGGCGGCGCGCGGCATCGGCCCCGGTGACCGCGTGGCCCTGCTGGCCCGCAACGGCCTGCCGTACGTGCAGGCGATCTTCGGGGTCGCCCGGGCGGGCGCGGTGCTCGTGCCCGTGAACTTCATGCTCGGCGGGGCCGAGGTCGGCTACGTCCTGCAGCACTCCGGGGCGGTGGGCCTGCTGGCGCAGGACGCGCTCCTCGCCGCCGCGGACGAGGCGGTCGAGGTCGCGGACGCCGCCGACCGCCTGCGCGTCCGGGCAGTGATCGACGCCGACGGCGACCGCGACGCCTGGGAGCCCTTCGACGCGCTGCTGGAGGACGGCGAGCCGTGGCCCGACGACCTCGTGATCGCCTCGGACGCCCCGGCGCAGGTGATGTACACGTCCGGCACGGAGTCGCGACCGAAGGGCGCGGTCCTGTCGAACGAGGCGCTCGTCGCGAACTACTCGACCTGCATGGTCGACGGCGAGATGGCCGCCGCGGACGTCCAGGTGCACGCGCTGCCGCTGTTCCACGTCGCCCAGCAGCACGTCTTCCTCGTGCCCGCGATCCAGCTCGGGATGACGAGCGTGGTCCTGCCCGCGCCGGACCCCGCCACGGTGCTCGCGACGATCGAGGAGCACCGCGCGACGACGTTCTTCGCCCCGCCGACGGTCTGGATCGGCCTCCTGCGCCACCCGGACTTCGACACCCGCGACCTCTCGTCGCTCGTCAAGGGCTACTACGGCGCGGCGATCATGCCCGTCGAGGTGCTGAAGGAGCTCAGCCGCCGCCGGCCCGAGCTGCGGCTCTGGAACTTCTACGGCCAGACGGAGATGGCGCCGCTCTCGACCGTGCTGCGCCCCGAGGACCAGCTGCGCAAGGCCGGGTCGGCGGGACGGGCCGCCCTGAACGTCGAGGCCCGCGTCGCCGCCCCGGACGGGAGCGCGGTGGCGGTCGGCGAGATCGGCGAGATCGTCCTGCGCAGCCCCCACGCGATCCACGGGTACCTCGACGCCCCCGACCGCACGGCGGCGGCGTTCGGCGGCGGCTGGTTCCACTCGGGCGACCTGGGCGTGATGGACGAGGACGGCTACATCACGGTCGTCGACCGCATCAAGGACATGATCAAGACGGGCGGGGAGAACGTCGCCTCCCGCGAGGTCGAGGAGGCGATCTACGGGCACGACGCCGTCGCCGAGGTCGCCGTGATCGGCCTGTCGCACCCGGAGTGGATCGAGTGCGTGGTCGCGGTCGTCGTGCCCCGCGACGGGGCGTCGGTGGACGTCGAGGAGCTGCGGGTCCACTGCCGCGAGCGGCTCGCCGGCTTCAAGGTGCCCAAGGCGTTCCGGGTCGTCGACGCGCTGCCCAAGAACGCGAGCGGCAAGATCCTCAAGCGCGACCTGCGCGAGCGCTTCGCGGACGTGGCGGACGAGGTCGAGGGCCCGCGGGGGTAGTCCCCGCAGGTCGGATCCGTCGACCCGCCGGGCCGGCCGTCGGGGCGGGCTCGCCGGATCCGGTGCAACCGACGCCCACGTTCGGTGTACGATCGTGCACCGATGCTTCCGCACCACGGACACGCCCCCAGCCGCACCCGGGCCGCACGATGAGGGCCGACGAGCTGCAGGCCGTCGGCGACGGCGCCGCGCGGGCGTTCTCGGGCGGCGTGGACCACGTGCAGCGCACCCACCGCACCATCGCCCGCCGGGCCTTCGGGGCCACGCGCGCCGCGGGACCGGCGTCGGGGGGCGTCCGCGTCGTCCACGACGGCATCGCCGACGGCGTCTACGCCGCCGTCCGCGGGATCGGGACCGTCGCCGTGCGCGGCCTGGCGCGCACCGCCAGCGTCGTCCGTCCCCCGGGCGACGACCTGCGCGCGCTCGCCGACCGGCCGCTCGGCGACGCCGTCCTCGGGGCGCTGAACGGCGCGTTCGGGGCGCGCTTCGCCGCGGAGGACAGCCCGCTGGCCCTGCGCATGACCGTCCGCGTCCGCGGCGAGGACCTGCCGCTGGAGCCGGCCGAGCTGCGTCGGCGGTTCCCGCTGCCCAGCGGCCGCGTGGCCGTCCTGGTGCACGGCCTCTGCATGACGGACGCGGCGTGGGAGCTCGGCGGCGACGAGGACGCCTACTACGCCCGCCGCCTGCACCGCGACCTCGACTACGACGTCGTCTCGATCCGCTACAACAGCGGCCGCCGCATCCCCCAGAACGGCGCGGAGCTCGCGAGCGTCCTCGAGCAGCTCGTCGCGGTCTGGCCCGGCGGCGTGCGCGACCTCGCCCTGATCGGGCACTCCATGGGCGGGCTCGTCTGCCGCAGCGCCTGCGCCGTCGCCGCCGAGACCGGCCACGGCTGGCTCGACCCGCTGAACGACGTCGTCACCCTCGGCACCCCGCACCTGGGCGCCAACCTCGAGCGCGCCGCGGCGACCGCGCACTGGGCCGCGGGCCTGCTGCCGGAGACGAGGCTCTTCGCCGACCTGCTCGAGCTGCGCAGCGACGGCGTCCTCGACCTGCGGGACGGCGCGATCGTCATGGACGACCTGCCGCTGCCGGTCGACCGGTCGCCGTGGGGCGAGCGCGGCACGTCCGTGCCGCTGCTGGAGGGCGTCCACCACCACGCCGTCGGCACGACGATGGCCCGCAACCCCGACTCGTGGCTCGCGGCCAACGTCCTGGGCGACCTGCTCGTGACGCCCGCCAGCGCCGCGTCGCGCGCGAAGGGCGAGCGTCGCCTGGCGTTCGAGGAGGACGACGTCGTGATCCTCGGCGGCGTCGACCACTTCGCGCTCCTGCACCACCCGAAGGTCTACGCGCACGTCCGCCGCTGGCTGCGCCCGCGCGACGTCCTGGTCGCCGCGGGCGGGACGGGCGACGGGACCGTCGACGGCGAGGCGTCCGCCGACGACCGGTAGCGCCCGCCCGGGCCTGGGACCTCGCGGGCCGCTGTCGATCACCCGCCACGGGGTGTCCGA
>WLOB01000389.1 GCA_009699505.1 Actinomycetota bacterium
CGGAGCGAGTTGCCGAACGTGTAGCCGAAGCCGCGCTCGAGGGGCTCGATGGTGAACGTGCCGCGGTTGTCCTCGACGGACTCGCGGGTGATTCGAGGGGTCTGGTAGTCGAGCATCAAGGTCCTTGCTTCGTCGGAAGACGCGCGAGCGGGGGGCGGGTCCGATCGCGGTGCAGCGCGCTGTTGGGGCGTCGACTCCCCCGTGTCGCGCGCTGCTGGGTGCTGCTGGTGCTGCTCGGGGAGTCCGGGTCCGGGGGGACGGCTCCGGACTTCCCGATGGGGCGCGGCGACGGTGTGTCGCGCGCCGGACCGTCACGCGACCGCGCCCCTGGGGGCCGGTCGTGCGGACGGCGGTGCTGCGTCAGACGCGGCGGCGCTTCTTGGGACGGCAGCCGTTGTGCGCCTGCGGGGTCACGTCGCGGACGGTCGTGATCTCGAGGCCGGCGGCCTGCAGGGAGCGGATCGCGGTGTCGCGACCGGAGCCGGGGCCCTTCACGAAGACCTCGACCTTCTCCAGGCCCTGCTCGATGCCCTTGCGGGCGGCGGAGTCGGCCGTGACCTGCGCGGCGAAGGGCGTCGACTTGCGCGAGCCCTTGAACCCGGCGCCGCCGGCGGACTCCCACGCGATGACGTTCCCCTCCTTGTCGGTCAGGGAGACGATCGTGTTGTTGAAGCTCGTCTTGATGTGAGCCTGGCCGACCGGGATGTTCTTCTTGGGCTTGCGGCGGCCGCGCGCGGGGCGCTTGGGTGCGGGCATGAGTCTCTAACGTCCCTTGTTACTTCTTGCCGGGCTTCTTCTTGCCAACCGTCGGCATGCGCTTCGGGCCCTTGCGGGTCCGTGCGTTCGTCTTCGTCTTCTGACCGCGGACGGGCAGGTTGCGGCGGTGCCGGAGACCGCGGTAGCAGCCGATCTCCATCAGGCGCTTGACCGACTGGTTGCGCTCGCGGCGGAGGTCACCCTCGACGACGACGTCGTTGTCGATGTGCTCGCGCAGGCGGGCCACCTGGTCCTCGGTCAGATCGCGGACCTTGGTGTCGCGATCGATGCCCGTGGCGGTCAGGATGTCGTTGGCGCCCGAACGGCCGATGCCGTAGATGTAGGTGAGGCCAATCTCGATCCGCTTGTTCAGCGGGATGTTGATGCCGGAGATGCGTGCCATGACTCAGCCCTGCCGCTGCTTGTGGCGGGGGTTCTGACAGATGACGAGGACAGCGCCGTTACGGCGGATGACCTTGCACTTCTCGCACATCGGCTTGACCGACGGTCGTACCTTCATGGTCCTCTTTCTCGGCTCGCTATTCAGTGTGCTGGCTCTGACGGTCGCAAGACCTTCGCTACCAGCCACTGAGGCGTGTCTCGCCGGACGGGCGTGACACGCGCAGACTCGGCACGCTACCAGACAGCTCCCCGGGCACGTCGAACGGCACCCAGGCGGATCGCTCACAGTAGCAGCACCGCCCGCCCGAGGCCTCTCGCCCGGGTGCGGCGCGCCGTCACCAGCGGTCCGGGCCGCCCCAGGGGGTCAGCACGCGGGGTCCGTCGTCCGTGACGGCGACCGTCACCTCGGCGTGGGTCGCGCGTGCGCCGTCGACCGTGAAGACGGACCAGCCGTCCGGTGCCAGCCGGATCGCCGGCCGACCCAGGGTCAGCATGGGCTCCACCGCGACGACGAGGCCGGGGCGCAGCGCGGGCCCGTCCCCGGGCCGCCCGACGTTGGGGACCTGCGGCTCCTCGTGGAGGCTGCGGCCGACGCCGTGACCGATCAGCGTCGGGAACACGCCCACGCCCTCCCGCGCCGCCCGGCCCTGCACGGCGGCCCCCACGTCCCCGATCGTCCCACCGGGCCTGCAGGCGGCGATCGCGTCGCGCAGCGCGTGCTCCGCGGCGGCGACGAGGTGGAGGTCCTCCGTGCGTCCCTCCCCCACGACCACGGTGCGCGCGGCGTCCGTCACCCAGCCGTCGAGCGTCACGCCGACGTCGAGCGACAGCACGTCGCCGTCGGCCAGCGGGCGCGGCCCGGGGATGCCGTGGACGACGAGGTCGTTCGGCGAGGCGCAGATCGAGCCCGGGAACGCCCGGTAGCCCAGGAAGGCGGGCTGCCCGCCCCCGGCGCGGACGTGCTCCCGCGCCAGGTCGTCGAGCTCGGCGGTGCTGACGCCCACCGCTGCGGCGTCGGCCAGCAGGTCGAGCGTGTCGGCCAGCAGCGCGCCGGAGGCCGCCATGGCCTCGATCTCGGCGGCGTCCTTCAGCCGGGGCGGTCCCATGACGCGGCACGGCCCCGCGGTGCGGGGCCGTGATCCCTAGACGGCGTCCTCGAGCCGCAGCGTCGAGACGGTCTTGCGCAGGTGCGCCTCGACCTCCTCGGCCGGTGCGGTGCCGTCGAAGCGGTGCAGCAGGCCCTGCTCCTCGTAGAACGCGACGAGCGGCTCGGTCTGCTCGTGGTAGACGGCGAGGCGCTTGCGGATCGTCTCCGGCTTGTCGTCGTCGCGCTGGATCAGGTCTGACCCGTCGTCGTCGTCCTTGCCCGGGACCTTCGGCGGGTCGTGCTCCAGGTGATAGATGCGCCCGGACTGCGACACGCGCCGCCCCGACAGCCGGCGCACGATGTCGTCGTCGGGCACGTCGATCAGCAGCACGCCGCTGATGTCGCGGCCGAGCTCGCCCAGCGCCTCGCCGAGCGCCTCGCCCTGGGCGACGTTCCGCGGGAAGCCGTCGAGCACGAAGCCGTCGCGGGCCTCCTCGGAGCGCACGCGCTCGAGGATCAGGCCGATGACCAGCTCGTCCGGGACGAGGTCGCCCGCGTCCATGAACGCCTTGGCCTGGACGCCGAGCTCGGTGCCCTCCTTGACCGCGGCACGGAGGATGTTGCCCGTGACGACGTACTCGAGCGTCTCCTTCGAGGTGAGGCGCTCGCCCTGCGTGCCCTTGCCGGCACCGGGGGGCCCCAGCAGGATCAAGTTCAGCTCAGCCATCGGTGCGTCCTTCGTAGCGGCGGTCGGGGTGGCGCGCGACGGGGCTCATTTCAGGAAGCCCTCGTAGTTGCGCATCATGAGCTGGGCCTCGAGCTGTTTGACGGTGTCGAGCGCGACGCCGACGACGATCAGCATCGAGGTGCCGCCGAACGCGAAGCCCTGGGTGGTCTGGTTGAAGAGGATCGCCGGGACGGCGGCCACCGCGGCCAGGTACAGGGCGCCCGGGAACGTCAGGCGCGCGAGGATCCGGTCGAGGAACTCGGCGGTCGGCCGTCCGGGCCGGACGCCCGGGATGAAGCCGCCGTACTTCTTCAGGTTGTCCGCCTGCTCCACCGGGTTGAACGTGACCGCGGTGTAGAAGTAGGTGAACAGGATGATGAACACGGCCTCTGCGGCGATGTAGCCCCAGGTGCCGGGCAGGAGGGCCTCCTGCACGCCGTTCTGCGGGTTCTTCGTGATGACCTGGGCGATCGTGGGCGGGATCGACAGGATCGAGGCCGCGAAGATGACCGGGATGACGTTGGCCATGTTGACCTTCAGCGGCAGGTAGGTCTGGCCGCCGCCGCTCATCCGCCGGCCGATGACGCGCTTGGCGTACTGGATCGGGATGCGGCGCTGGCCCTCCTGCACGAACACGACGGCGGCGATGACGCCGAGCGCGATGAACGGCATGAGCACCTTGAAGACCGGGTCGCCGCTGTTCCACCACGCCTGGATGCCGCCGGGGAGGCTCGACACGATGGACGCGAAGATCATCAGCGACATGCCGTTGCCGACGCCGCGCTGCGTGATGAGCTCGCCGAGCCACATGACGATCATGGCGCCGCCGGTCAGCGACGCGGCGATCAGCACCATGTGCCCCGCGTTGAAGTTCTCGATGAGCGGGACGCCCGCCTGCCCCTCGAGCGAGCGGAACAGCGTCACGTACGCGAACGACTGCCCGAGGGCCAGGGCGACGGTCAGGTAGCGCGTGTACTGCGTGATGCGCTGCTGCCCGATCTCGCCCTCCTGCTTGAGCTTCTCGAGCGCCGGGACGACGACCTGCAGGAGCTGCAGCACGATCGACGCGGTGATGAACGGCATGATGCCGAGCGCGAAGATGGCGATCTGGCTGAGCGCGCCGCCGGAGAAGACGTTCAGGAGCTGCAGCGCGCCGCCCTGGAAGGCGGCGTTGTCCTGCAGCGCCTCCACACCGGCCTTGGAGACCCCGGGGACCGGGATCTGCGCGCCGATGCGGTACAGCGCCAGCAGGAACAGCGTGATGCCGAGCTTCTTGCGGATCTCCGGGACGGTGAGCGCGCCGGTAAGGATGCGGATCATCGGACTCGCAGTGGGAAGTGGGGCGGAACGGAGGACACGCGGGGGA
>WLOB01000039.1 GCA_009699505.1 Actinomycetota bacterium
CCCGGCGGACCCCGCCGTCGAGGAGGAGACCGTCGAGGACCCGTCCGGGTCCGCGGACGGCGAGCCCGGGACCGACGCGTCCGAGGACGACGCGCCGAAGCCGCGCCGGCGCTCCCGGGGCCGCGGTCGCCGCGGCCGTGGCGGCGCGAAGGCGGCAGCCGACGGCGAGGCGGAAGATGACGTATCGTCTCCTGTCCGGCGCCGCACCGATGGTGCGCGCCGCTCTGCCGCGTCCCCCGAGGACCTCGCCTCCGGTGAGACCGCAGAGCCCATCTCGTCCGAGTGAGTCGTAACCGCATGAGCCTCTACGCAATCGTCAAGACCGGTGGCAAGCAGTACCGCGTCGAGCAGGGCCTGGAGCTCCTCGTCGAGAAGCTCGACGTCGAGGTCGGCGGCACGGTCACGCTCGAGCCGGTCCTGGTCCGCGGCGACAGCATCACCGTCGCCCCCGACGCGCTGAAGTCCGCCTCGGTCGGCGCGACCATCGTCGAGCACGTCAAGGGCCCGAAGATCCGCATCTTCAAGTACAAGCCCAAGCGCGGCTACAAGCGCACGACGGGTCACCGTCAGCCGCTCACCAAGATCCGCATCGATTCGATCAAGGCCTGACGGCCGGACTCGAAGGAGCACCAGAACTCATGGCACACAAGAAGGGCCTCGGCTCCTCCCGCAACGGCCGCGACTCGAACTCCCAGCGCCTCGGCGTGAAGGTCTTCGGCGGTCAGTCCGTCACCGGTGGCGAGATCATCGTCCGCCAGCGCGGCACCGTCTTCCGTCCCGGCGTCGGCGTCGGCATCGGCAAGGACGACACGCTCTACGCGAAGGCCGTCGGCACGGTCGAGTTCACGCGCGGCTGGCGCGGCCGCACCGTCTCGGTGGTGCCCGTCGCGGCCCCCGAGGCCGTCGCCGCCGACTGAGCACCCGGTCGCCGCGCCCGCGGCGACCACGCAGGACCCGGGCCGCAGCGGCCCGGCAGAAGGACCGACGACCCGCCCACGGCGGGTCGTCCGCGTTCTCAGCCCTGGCGGCGCAGCCACTCGCCGGCCGCGATGCTCGCCGCCGCGGTCGCGCCGCCCAGGGCGACCGTGCCGAGGACGCCGGACCGGGGGAGCAGACCGCGGGCCGCGACCGTCGCGACGATGTCCGCGAGGTCGCCGACGGCGCTCGTGCGGGCCCAGCGGGAGCCGCGGTCGCGGTCGCCGGCGGTGCGGACCATCGCCATGCCGATCACGGCGTCGCGGGCTCCGAGGCCGCGCAGCGCGACCTGCGCCGGCGCGCCCGTGCCGCCCTCGCCGAGCCACGACTCGCCGATCCTGGCGGGCACGGCGAGCAGGGCGGCGCCGAAGGCGATGCGGCCCACGCCGATGGCGCGTGCGGCGTTCTGGGGGGTGAGGAGGCTCATGACCGGCGGCTACCCGGTCGGCGCCCCCGGCAGCCGGGGCCTACGCCTCGGCCTGCATCCAGCGGCTCACGACGACGCCGGAGACCGCCGCGCCCGTCGCGACGACGCCGATGGAGAGGACGCCCGAGCGGGGCAGGTGCTTCGCGGCCGCGAGCGTCGCGACGAGGTCGACGACGTCGCCGAGCGACGCCGTGCGCGCCCAGCGGTAGCCGCGCTCGGGGTCCGACGCCGTGTGCGCCTGGGCCATCCCGACGAGCACGTCGCGGATCCCCAGCCCCCGCAGCGCCACCTGGGCCCCGGGGGTCGTCCCGTCGGCGCCGAGCCACGGCTCGCCGACCTTCGCCGGCACGGCCAGGATCGCGAGGCCGACGGCGACCCGGCTCAGGCCGAGTGCGCGGGCGACGTTGACGGGGGTGATGAGGCTCATGGCACGACGCTACCCGGCGGGTGGGCGCCGCGGGGGGGCGTGGGGCCGTGGCGGCGGCGCAGCGCGGTCGGCGCCCGCCGGTCGGCCCCGCGGGTCCGGCCGGCGGGCGCCGCGGGACGTCCTAGCCGTCCTGCGCCGTCGGGCGGATCAGGATGTCGTTGACGTCGACGCGGGCCGGCTGCGAGAGCGCCCAGATCACCGCGCCGGCGATGTCCTCGGGGTGCAGGGCCTCCATCTCGGGCTTCGTGTCGAAGAACGGGGTGTCCACCATGCCCGGTGCGACCAGGGTCACGCGGGCGCCGGTGCCGTTCAGCTCCTGCCGGAGCGACTCGGCCATCGCGCCGACGGCGAACTTCGTCGACGAGTAGAGGCTGCCGGGCAGCGGGCGCCGGCCGGCCACGGAGCCCGTGATGACGAAGTGCCCGGCGCCGTCGCTCAGGTCGTCGATGGTCGCCCGGATGGTCAGCGCCGCGCCGAGGACGTTCGTGAGCACCATGTCGCGCCACTGCTCCGGGGACTCCTCGCGGAACCCGCGCGCCGCTCCGAACCCGGCGTTGGCGAAGACGGCGTGCAGGCCGCCGAACCGCTCCTTCGTCGCGGCGACGGCGGCCTCGAGGTCGCCGAACTCCGTCACGTCGCAGGTGGCGGCGAGGGCGTGCTCGGCCCCGAGCTCCTCGACGAGCGCGTCGAGCTTGTCGCGCGAGCGGGCGGCGAGGCCCACGTTCCACCCGGCCTCGACGGCCGCCCGCGCCGTCGCGGCCCCGATGCCCGTGGACGCGCCGGTGATGAGGAGGGTCTTGCGGTCGGTCATGGGAGCGAGTGTGGCAAAGGCCCGGGCCCGCCCCGCACCGTCCGCCCGCACGGGCCCGCGCGGCCCGCACCTGCGACCATTCGCCGGTGCTCTCCGACTCCGCGCACATCTTCGTCCAGGGCGGCAACGGCGGCGACGGATGCACCTCGTTCCGGCGCGAGGCCCACGTGCCGATGGGCGGGCCCGACGGCGGGGACGGCGGCCGGGGCGCCAACGTCGAGTTCCTCTGCGACGACTCGCTCCGCGACCTGCAGTCCTTCGGCCGGCGGGTGCACTACAAGGCGCCGCGCGGCCGGCACGGCGAGGGCGCGCTCAAGAAGGGCCACGACGGCGAGGACCTCGTCGTCCCCGTCCCGCCCGGCACCCAGATCACCGGTCTCGACGGCACGACGCACGACCTGCTGGTCCCGGGCCAACGGGTGACGATCGCCCGGGGCGGCTCCGGCGGTCGCGGCAACGCCCGCTTCGCGACGGCGACCCGGCAGGCCCCGCGGTTCGCGGAGAAGGGCCTGCCCGGCGACGAGGGCTGGATCGACCTGCAGCTCAAGCTGCTCGCGGACGTCGGCCTGATCGGCGTGCCGAACGCGGGCAAGTCGTCCCTCATCACGCGCGCCACGCGCGCCCGCCCGAAGGTCGCCAACTACCCCTTCACGACGCTCGAGCCCGCCCTGGGCACCATCGACGGCGAGCGCCGGCAGCTCATCCTCGCCGACATCCCGGGCCTCATCGAGGGCGCGAGCGAGGGCAAGGGGCTCGGCCACGAGTTCCTCGCGCACGTCGAGCGCTGCCGGATGCTCGTGCACGTCCTGGACCTCGTGCCGTTCGACGGCTCGGACCCCGTGCGCAACTACGAGACGATCGAGGCGGAGATCGCCGCGTACGACCCGCGGCTGGCCACGCTCCCGCGCGTGCTCGCCCTGAGCAAGGCCGACCTCGTGACCCCGGAGGAGGCCGACCGGGCGACGGCCGAGTGGCGTGCCCGGCTCGACGGGCCGGACGTCCCCGTGCGCGAGGAGTGGGAGGACCCGGTCGAGCCGGCGGTCCCGATCGTCGTGACCTCCGCGGCCACCGGCCAGGGGATCGACGAGCTGCGCGCCCTGCTGCTGCGGACGGTGCCCGAGCGGCCCGTGGGCGGCGTGGACGGGGTGGACCTCTCCGACGCGCCGCTGGCGGACCACAAGGTGTACCGCCCCCGGGTCGCCCGGGACTGGGCGGTCGAGCGCTCGGAGGACGAGGGCTTCCGCGTCGTCGGCGACGGCGTCATGCGCCTGCTCTCCCGCCACGACCTCGAGAACGAGGAGTCGCTGGAGTACGTCGAGTCGCGCCTGCGGAAGATGGGCGTCATCACGGCGCTGCAGGAGCAGGGCTTCCAGCCCGGCGACGACGTCGAGATCGCCGGCGTCCTCTTCGAGTTCGACCCCGAGGGCTGACCGGACCGGGCCGGGCCGGCGTCCCGGCCCGGCGCAGGGCCGGGCGGGTCGGCGCGGGGCGGCCCCGGGCTCAGGTCGGGCGCCGCGGCAGGTCGCCGTCCGACGTCGTGTGCGCGCCCAGGAGTCGCGAGAGCCGCGTGGCGGCCGCCGCGACGGACGCGACGACCTCGTCGAGGCGGGGCTCCACGAGGCGCCGCTCCCCGCTGACGTTGACCGCCGCGACGCGCTCGCCGCGGAAGTCGTGGACCGGGGCCGACACGCCGATGGCGCCCTCCTCGTGCTCCTCGCGGACCACCGAGGTGCCGGTGCTGTGCACCTCGCTCAGCACGGCGGCGAGGTCCTCCGTGCTCTGCACCCGGCTGCGGGGCGCCACGCCGGCCAGCTCGGCGGCGCGGTAGCGGTCGCGCAGCGCGGCGGGGGAGAGACCGGCCAGGAGCACCCGGCCGGCGCTCGTGGCGTGGGCGGGCGCCGTCTCGCCCTCCCAGGCGCCCCACGCCGTGGCGCGCGCCGGGGGCGACTCGGAGCGCAGGGTCAGCACGTCGACGCCGTGCAGCGTGCAGAGGTGGACGGTCTCGTCGAGCTCCCCGGCGAGGTGCCGCAGCACGTCCGGCGACACCGACAGGAGCCGGCGCTGCGCCGTGGACGCCGCCAACGCGTAGAGCTCGAGGCCCAGGTGGTACCGGCCCGTGACGGGGTCGCGCTCCACGAGGCCGGTCTCGACCAGGGCGCGGAGGCTGCGGGAGACCTGGCTCTTGTCCCGGCCGATCTGCGTCGCGAGGCGGACGACCCCGAGGCCCTCGCCCGTGACGTCCGCCGCGAGGCCGCGGAGCAGGTCGAGGTCCTTCGTCAGGCGCAGCGCGCGGGAGCGCCGCGCGGTCTCGTTCGGGGGCGTCGGCGCGCCGGGGACGGCCGGGACGTCGTCCGTCGCGCCGTCCGCCGCCGCACCCTCCGCGACAGCAGCCCCGGCGGTCGCCTCGCCCCCCGTGGGGTGGCCGCCGACCGCGACCCCGTCCGCGACCCCGGCGACGGCGGCGGGCGACGTCGGCCCGTCGTGTCCGAGGGGGGAGACGTCGGCGGAGCCGGCCCGGTCGGCCGGCGTCTCGAGGGGTCCTTCGGTGCTCACGGGGACAGTGTGACGCGTCGGGGGGCGGGCGCCGGACCGACGCCGGGGAGGCCGTCCGCGCCCCGGGAGCGCGGCCCGCCCGGCCGCCGGGCACGGCGCCGCACGGCGCCGCGTCGCGGCCGGCGCGGCGACCCGGGACCCGGCTCCGCCGTCGTCGTGCGTGGCCGGGCCTACGGGTGGGTAGGTGCGAACGCTGGTGTTCGTGGTTGCTCGAACGGCAACCCCCGATGCAGCCGTCGCATCGGGTACGGTTGCCGCACGTGTCCGTCCCACCACTCGCCTCCAGTTTCCTCACCTACGTCAGCGACAACGGCGACTCCGTTCTCCGACTGGCCTGGGGCCACGTCTGGGTCGTGGCGCTGTCCATCGCGATCGCGGTGGTGGTCGGCGTCCTCCTGGGCGTCCTGACCTACCGATCACCGTTCCTCTCGTCGGTCGCGCTGACGGTCTCCGGACTCTTCCTGACGTTCCCGTCGTTCGCGCTGCTCGGCATCCTGCTCGCGATCCTCGGGCTCGGGGTGACGCCGGTGGTCATCGCGCTCGTCCTCTACGCGCTCCTGCCGATCGTGTCGAACACGGTCACGGGCCTGCGTGAGGTCGACGCCGTGGTGCTCGACTCCGCCCGCGGCCTCGGCATGAGCTCCGTCGGGCGCCTCGTCCGGGTCGAGCTGCCGATCGCGTGGCCGGTCATCCTGGCCGGCATGCGGACCGCGACGCAGCTCGTGGTCGGCATCGCCGCCATCGCCGCGTACGTCAACGGACCGGGCCTCGGCCGCTTCATCTTCTCCGGGCTCTCGCAGCTCGGCGGCGCGAACGCGCTGAACCAGGTCGTCGTCGGGACCGTCGGCGTCATCATCATCGCGCTCGCCTTCGATCTGCTCCTCTCGCTCGTCGGCCGCCTCACCATCTCGAAGGGGATCCGTGCCTGACACGACCACCGCACCCACCTCGCTCCGCGACGCCATGGCCAAGGGCCAGGCCGTGGAGATCGACCTCCAGTCGGTCACGAAGGAGTACCCCGGCAGCGCGGTCCCCGCCGTCGAGGACTTCTCCCTGACGATCCCCGCGGGCGAGATCGTCGTCTTCGTCGGGCCCTCCGGCTGCGGCAAGACGACGACGATGCGGATGATCAACCGCCTCGTGCGCCCGACCTCGGGCCGCATCCTCATCGGCGGCGAGGACGCCGCCGAGATGAAGCCCGACGTCCTGCGTCGCCACATCGGCTACGTCGTCCAGCAGGCCGGCCTCCTGCCGCACCTCACGGTCCGGCAGAACATCGAGACCGTCCCGCGGCTCCTGGGCTGGAAGCGCGACCGCATCGCCGCGCGCTCCACCGAGCTGTTCGAGCTCGTCGGCCTGGACGAGGCCGAGTTCTCCGGGCGCTACCCGCGCGAGCTCTCCGGCGGCCAGCAGCAGCGCGTCGGCGTCGCCCGCGCGCTGGCCGCGGACCCGCCGATCCTGCTCATGGACGAGCCGTTCGGTGCGCTCGACCCGATCACCCGCGACCGCCTCCAGTCCGAGCTGCTGAAGATCCAGCGCCGCGTGCGCAAGACGATCGTCTTCGTCACGCACGACATCGACGAGGCGATCAAGCTCGGCGACCGCGTCGTCGTGCTGAAGGAGCGGTCCAAGATCGCCCAGGCCGGTGCCCCGGACGAGATCCTGGCCGAGCCCGCCGACCGCTACGTCCGCGCGTTCATCGGCGGCGGCGCCGCCGTCAAGCGCCTGCACCTCGTGCGGGTCGAGGACCTCGAGCTCGAGCCGTACCCGTCGTTCACCCAGGCCGTCGGGTACGACCAGATCCTCCGCGAGGTCGAGGGCGGCGCGCTCGACTACGGCCTCCTGCTCGACGAGCAGCGCCGGCCCCAGCGCTGGCTGCACCGCGACGAGCTGCAGGACCGCCCCGCCGACCCCGGAGCGGTCGGGCAGCCGGTGCAGGGCGTCGTCATGGCGACCACCACGCTGCACGACGCGATGGACGAGATGCTGAGCTCCGGCACCGGCGTCGTCCCCGCCGTGGACGACCGCGGGGCGTACGTCGGCACCGTGCGGCTCTCCCAGGTCACCGACGCGCTCGAGGAGACCCACCACCGGGTCGTCGCGGACCAGTCCGACGCCGCGCCCGTCCGCACCCTCGCCGAGATCACGGGCGAGATCGACCGCCGCGACATCGAGGCCGAACGCGACCGGCAGGCCGCGGCGAAGGCGGGCGGCGGCGCGTGACCCGCACGCTCCTGCGGCTCCTCGCGACCCCGGTCGCGGTCGTCGTCGCGCTCGTCGTCCTCTACTGGCAGGTCGGCGAGCAGACCAACAGCATCGCCGTGTCGGCGCTGGCCGGCGGCGACGCGACGACCGCGCACGCCTTCAGCGACAACGTCATCACCAAGGTCGGCGAGCACCTGAAGCTCGTGGGCATCTCCGCGCTCTTCGTCCTCCTCGTCGGCGTCCCGCTCGGCGTCGTCCTGACCCGGACGCGCTCGCGGCTCGTGAGCATCCCGATCAACGCGCTCTTCAACGCCGGGCAGGCGGCGCCGGTCATCGGCGTCCTCGTCCTGCTCGTGTCCCTCTTCGGCATCAAGAGCTGGGTCCCGTACGTGGGCCTCGTGGTCTACGCGGTGCTGCCGGTCATGCGCAACACGGTCGAGGGCATCCGCAACGTGGACCCGGCGCTCATCGACGCGGCCCGCGGGCAGGGCTTCTCCCGCGGCCAGGTGCTGCTGCGCGTCGAGCTGCCGCTCGCCGTGCCGATCATCCTCGCGGGCATCCGCACCTCGCTCGTGCTGCTCGTCGGCACCGCGACGCTCGCGACCTTCATCAACGCCGGGGGACTGGGCGACATCATCAACGACGGCATCAAGAACCAGCGCAACCCGGTCCTCCTGACCGGCGCGGTCCTCGCGGCCGTCCTGGCGGTCACCATCGACTGGCTCGCCGGCATCGCCGAGCGCTACCTCAGCCCGAAGGGCCTGCGCGGGGAGCGCACGGCATGAGCGTCCGCGGCCGTCTCGTCGCCGGCGCCCTCGCCGTCGCGCTCGTCCCCGCCCTGGCGGGGTGCGGCGCCCAGTACTCCGGCGGGGGCGAGGGGCCGCTGAAGGGCGCGAAGATCGCCTTCGGCTCCAAGGACTTCACGGAGCAGAAGGTCCTGGGCCAGATCGCCGTGCAGTACCTCCGCTCGCAGGGCGCGGACGTCTGGGACCAGACGGGCCTCGTCTCCTCGCAGGCGGTCCGCGGCTCCCTCGAGCGCGGCGACATCAACGCGTACTGGGAGTACACGGGCACGGCCTGGATCACGTACTTCGGCAAGGAGAAGCCGATCCAGGACACGAAGGAGCAGTACGACGCGGTCGCCAAGGAGGACGCCGCGGAGAACCAGATCGACTGGATCGACCCGGCGCCGCTGAACAACACCTACGCCTTCGCCATCAAGTCCTCCAAGGCGAAGGAGCTCGGGATCACGAAGCTCAGCGACCTCAAGGCGCTCCTGCAGAAGCCCGAGGGCAAGGACCTCAGCTTCTGCATCGAGTCCGAGTTCGCCAACCGGCCCGACGGCTTCCCGGGCGTGCAGAAGACGTACGACTTCAAGGTGCCCGCCGGGCAGGTCAAGCGCCTCGACGTCGGCCTGATCTACTCGCAGACCGGCAACGGCACCTGCACCTTCGGCGAGGTCTTCACGACGGACGGCCGGGTCGAGGGCCTCGACCTGCTGCCGCTGACGGACGACGAGAAGTTCTTCCCCGTCTACCAGGCGGCGATCTCCATCCGCCAGGACCTGCTGCGCGAACACCCGCAGATCGAGCGCGTCATGAAGCCGATCGCGGCGAAGCTCACCACGGAGGAGATGCTCAAGCTGAACGCGGAGGTCGACATCGACGGCGTGCTGCCGGAGAAGGTCGCCCGCGACTGGCTGAAGGACGAGGGCTTCACGGACTGAGCGCGGGCAGGGCCTCGGCCCGCCCCGCGGTCCGACCGCCGGGGCCCGCCGGGGCGTACCGCCCTCCGCCCGTGCACTACGCTTCGGCGCGGATGTCCCTGACCGTCATCAAGCTGGGCTCGAGCGTCGTCGTCGACGACCACGGCCGGCTGCGCCGCGATCTCCTCGCGAGCCTGTGCGCCACCGTCGGCGCCCGGCACCGCGACGGCGAGCGGTACGTCCTCGTCTCGAGCGGCGCGATCGCCCGGGGCATCGACGAGCTCGGGCTGCCCGGCCGCCCGACCGCGATCGACGCGCTGCAGGCCGCCAGCGCCGTCGGCCAGGGCCGCCTGTTCCGCTCCTGGGACGACCTCTTCGGCGCGGAGTCGCTCATCGCCGCCCAGGTGCTCCTGACGCTCTACGACCTCGGCGACCGCGAGGCGTTCGTCAACGCGCGCCGCACCCTCCTGAAGCTCGTCGAGCTCGGCACGGTGCCGGTCATCAACGAGAACGACACGACGACGACGGAGGAGATCTCCTTCGGCGACAACGACCTGCTGGCCGCGCAGGTGGCGATCATGCTCGGCGCCGACCGGCTCGTCCTCCTGACCTCGACGGACGGCCTGTTCTCCGCCGACCCGCGCCGGGACCCGTCCGCGTCGCTCGTGCGCGAGGTCCACGACGTGGAGCAGGCGCTGGCCGACAACGACGTCGGCACGACGACCTCGACGCTCGGCACCGGCGGGATGCGCTCGAAGGCGCTCGCGGCGGAGATGGCCGCCGCCGCCGGGATCCCGACGACCGTCGGCTCCGGCCTGCGGTCCGCGGCGCTCCCGCGGATCCTGGCCGGCGAGGACGAGGGCACCCGCTTCGTGGCGGGCGAGGCGCGCTGGTCGAGCTTCAAGCTCTGGCTGCGGTACGCCAAGCCGGCGCGCGGCACCATCGAGATCGACGAGGGCGCCCGCCGGGCGCTGTCGCGCGACGACACCTCGCTCCTGCCCGTCGGCGTCGTCGCGGTCGCCGGGGACTTCAAGATCGGCGACGCCGTGGACGTCCGGTGCGGTGGCGAGCTCGTCGCGAAGGGCCTCACGGGCTACGCCTCCGGGGCGCTGCGCCTCGTGATGGGCGAGCGCACCGCCCGCATCCGCGAGCTGCTCCCGCAGGCGCCCGAGGAGGCGGTCCACCGCGACCGCCTCGTCGTGCTCTGAGCCGCGCCGGGACCGGCGCCGCTCAGGGGCAGTTCGGGCGCTCGTAGCTCTCGGACGCGTAGACGAACCACCGCTGGGGCACGCCGTCGACCGCCGGGACGTCGACGCGGTGGTCGTTCGTCCCGCCGCACTCGTCGCCGTCGCCCCCGACCGACAGGGCGAGCCGCGACGCCACGGAGGCGGCCTGCGACGGGCCGACGTCGGCGAGGACGAAGCGGCGCCCGACGTGGGACGGGACGGTGCCCGGCAGGCCCTCGCCGTAGAGCGTCGTGGCCTCGGGGTCGAAGGTCCGCACCGCCGCGGCCACCACGCCGCGGGCGGTGACCCACGCCGTGGCCCGGCCGTCCGTCAGGAGCCGCAGGACGGTGTCCGACGCGGCGGGGGCGGAGGCGCTCGCGGCGGGGATCGCGCGGGTCGTGCTGAGCCAGGTGCTCCCGGTCCGCAGGTCCCGGGACGCGAGGCGGTCGGCGGGCGCGTCCGGGGTGGCGACCCGGGTCGTCCACGCGACGCTCGTGCCGCCGACGGCGACCTTCGTGGCCGACGACCACGGGCCGAGGGTCCGCAGGTACCGGCGCTGCCCCGGCCTGCGGGTGCACGCCTTCAGCGTCGTGCCCTCGCGCCAGACGCGCACGTTCGGGCCGGTCGTCCGGACGAGCGTCGTGCCGGCCGTCGGGCAAGGGGTGTGCTTCGCCGCGGCGGCGGTGCCCGTCGCGGGGCCGGCGAGGAGGACCGCGCCGAGCAGGGCGGCGGTGGGGAGGGAGCGGGTGATGGTGGTGCGGGTGGGGCTCATGGCGGTGGGTGTGGGTGGGTGACGGACGGGCGGTGCCGGGGCCGGGCGACGCCGGGGGCGGTGCGTGGGACCACCCTCGCGGCCCGTCGGTCCCAGGAACACGTCAGGGGTCACGTTCGGAGCGGTCCAGGGGTCACGGAGGCGTACGGGGTGCACCCCGGCGGGTCCGCGAGGCGAGGGCGGGGCACGCGCCGCGGGCCGCGGCGGGCGGTCGCGTACCCTTGCCGTATGGCCACCACCGCCGTCGAGGTCCCGTCCGTCGTCGACGTCTGCCGCAGCGCCCGGACCGCCGGCCGCCGGCTGGCGGCGCTCGACACGGGCACGAAGGACGCCGCCCTGCTCGCGATCGCCGACGCGATCACCGCCCGGGCGCCGGAGATCCTCGCCGCCAACGCGAAGGACCTCGAGGCGGGCGCGGCCGCCGGCCTGCCGACGGCCCTCATGGACCGGCTGAAGCTCACGGACGCGCGCCTGGCCGGGATGGTGCAGGGCGTGCGGGACGTCGTCGCGCTGCGGGACCCCGTGGGCGAGACGATCGAGGGCTACCGCCTGAAGAACGGGCTCGACGTGCAGCGTCAGCGGATCCCGCTCGGCGTCGTCGCCGTCGTCTACGAGGCGCGCCCGAACGTCACGATCGACGCCCTCGCGCTCGCGCTGAAGAGCGGCAATGCGATCGTGCTGCGCGGCAGCTCGAGCGCCCTGCACTCCAACCGCATCCTCGCCGCCGTCGCCTCGGACGCCGCGGAGGCGGCCGGCATCCCCGCCGGCGCCGTCGGCCTGGTCTCCGGCGGCGGACGCGAGGAGCTCGCCGAGCTCGCCACCCAGGACCGCTACGTCGACCTCATCGTCCCGCGCGGCGGCGAGGGCCTGAAGAACGCGCTGAAGGGCGTGGCGACGGTCCCCGTCATCTTCGCGGCGGCCGGGATCGGCCACGTCTACGTCGACGCGTCCGCCGACCTGGAGCAGGCGCTGTCGATCGTCGAGAACTCCAAGGTCCAGCGGCCGAGCGCCTGCAACGCCGCGGAGACGGTCCTCGTGCACCGCGAGGTCGCGGAGGACTTCCTCCCGTCGCTCGCCGGGCTCCTGGGCACCCGCGGCGTGCAGCTGCGCGCGGACGAGGGCAGCCTGCCGCTCGTCTCGGGCCACGGCGCCGAGGCGGTCCCCGCGACGGAGGCCGACTGGGACACGGAGCACCTCGCGCTGATCCTCGGGGTGCGGCTCGTCGACGACGTCTTCGCGGCGATCGACCACATCGAGGACCACGGCTCCGGCCACAGCGACGCGATCGTCGCCCGCGACCACCTCGCCGTCCGCGCGTTCGAGCGGGGCGTGAACTCCGCGGCGGTCTACGTCAACGCGTCGACGCGGTTCACGGACGGCGCCGAGTTCGGCATGGGGGCGGAGATCGGCATCTCGACGCAGAAGCTGCACGCGCGCGGCCCCATCGGCCTGCGCGAGCTGACGACCTACCGCTACCTCGTCCACGGCGACGGCCACGTCCGGGACTGACCGCGGGTGAGCGGACCCCGGATCGGGCTGCTCGGCGGCACGTTCAACCCGCCGCACGTCGGCCACCTCGTCCTGGCGGAGTGCGCCCGCGACGAGCTCGGGCTGGACGAGGTCCGGCTCGTGCTCGCCGCGCGACCGCCGCACAAGCACGTCGAGGACGACCCCGGCCCGGAGGAGCGCCTCGCCCTCTGCCGCGCCGCGGTGGCGGGCGACGAGGGCCGCCTCGCGGTCTCCGACGTGGAGCTGCGCCGCGACGGCCCGTCCTACACCGCCGACACCCTCGCGGGCCTGCACGACGAGCAGCCCGGCGCGTCGTTCGTCCTGCTCCTGGGCGGGGACGCCGCCGCGGGGCTCGAGTCCTGGCACCGGCCCGAGGACGTCCTGCGGTTCGCGGCGATCGGCGTCGCCGAGCGCGGTGAGGACACCCACGAGCGGGCCCGCGCCGCGGTCGCCCGGCTCGGGCATCCCGACCGCCTCGAGCCGTTCGCGATGCCGTCCCTGGAGCTCTCGTCGACCGCGATCCGGGCGCGCGTGCGGGCCGGCAGGACCATCCGGCACCTCGTCCCGCCGGGAGTCGAGGCGCGCATCGACCGTCTGGGGCTCTACCGTGGGGGGCGAAGCACATGAGCAAGCGCACCTACATCTCCCAGAACGCGTCGCCCGACGTCGACGACGCCGTCCTCCCTCCGGACCCGGAGCTGGAGGGCCTGGTGCGCCGCATCGCGTCCGCCGCCGGCGACCGCAAGGCCCTCGACGTCGTGGCGGTCGACCTCCGCGGCGCCTCGGCCTACACCGACGCGTTCGTCATCTGCACGGGCCGCACGGACCGCCAGGCCAAGGCGATCCACGACTCGATCCACGAGGGGCTGAAGCACGACGGCGAGCGCCTGCTGCCCAAGCGGACCGAGGGCGTGCAGGAGGCCCGCTGGATCCTCCTGGACTACGGCGACGTCGTCGTGCACATCTTCGTCCCCGAGACCCGGGCGTTCTACCGCCTCGAGAGCCTCTGGGGCGACCGGCCGCGCTTCGACGTCTCCGACGTCGCGGGCGAGACGTCCGTGGGCGGCGACGCCGACGACGACGTCGAGCCGCACTACGAGGGCTGATCGGCCCCGGCCCCCGGGCCGGAGCCGCCGTACACCTGGCGCCGTGCCGCTCGCCCGGGGCCACCCGGGAACCGGCACGTGCCCCCGCGGGGTGCCCTATCTTTTCGCGGGTGCGTCACACAGCCCCAGCGTCCCCCCGCCAGATCTCACCATCCCGCAGGGCCCTCCTGGCCCTCCTCGTCCTGCTCGCGTCCGCGGTCCCGCTGCTCGTCGCGGCGCCCCACGCGTCCGCGCTCAGCAAGGGCCTGATGGACGAGAACCTCCCGCGCAACGACGACCCCACCCAGCGCGCGGAGTTCTTCGACGTCGCCAAGCGCGCGAACGTCAAGTTCGTCCGCACCTACATCCAGTGGGAGGGGAAGACGAGCACCCCCGCGCCGCACGAGATCGATTCGATCATCCGCTACGCCCTCGAGGCGAAGGTCAACGGCATCGACACCGTCTTCATCGGCTTCAACGGCCTGATCGCGGCGGACGAGGGCGGCGGCTTCGACGACGCCCGCGACATCAGCCTGAAGCGCTACCGCCTGCTCGTGCAGCGGTCGGTCGCCGCGCTCAAGCCGCTGCAGGCCGCCGGCGTCCGGCTCGTCTGGGAGCCGATGAACGAGGCGAACATCTACACGCTCTTCCCCAAGAAGAACGGCCCCGAGGTGTGGCGCAAGATGCAGAACATCGCCTACGAGGAGGTCAAGGAGCAGACCCCCGACGCGATGGTCGTCGCCGGCGAGCTCGCGCCGTACGCCCGCAACCCGAAGTCGACGAACCCCGGCACGTGGGTCCAGCGCGCGCTCGGCCTGGACGCGAGGTTCAAGCCGAAGAAGGGCACGCGGGCGAAGGACTACGCGATCAAGGCCGACGGCTGGACGCTGCACTCCTACGACTACAAGGTCGACCCGGCGAAGACGCTGAAGAGCGACACGATGTGGACGATCCGCAACGTCGCACGGACCCGCGCGATCCTGCGCAAGATCGCCCGCACCTCCCGCGTCCCGAGGTCCGCGGTCGAGAAGGTCTACATCACGGAGTTCGCCTACATCGCCGAGGGCGGCCAGTCCACCTCGGAGGAGAACGCCGCGAAGTGGACCCGGAAGGCGTGGGAGATCGCGAAGAAGAACAAGCTCCGCGGCTTCCTCTGGTTCCAGGTCCGCGACCCGAAGGACATCTTCTACTCGGGCCTGAAGACCATCGACGGCGACGAGCGCAAGGTCTTCCCGGTCTTCCTCGACCTGAAGTGACCCGCCCGCCCGGGGCCGCGCGCGCGGCCCCGGCGCACGCCCGGACCCGTCCGGGCCGCCCCCGCGGCTGTCATGATGCTCCGATCAGCCCGGGCCCCTCGACAGCCGCGCAGCACCCCACGGCCCTCCGGCGGCCCGCATGAGGGTCGACCGCTGCTTCGCGTTCATCGACCTCTGCGGCTTCAGCGCCTACACGGAGGAGCACGGGGACGAGGAGGCCGTGTCCGTCCTCTCCATGATGCGCTCCGTGGTGCGTCGCGCCGCCGACCGGCGCGGCGTCCGCGTCATGAAGTGGCTGGGCGACGGGGCGATGCTCTCCGGGGCCGAGCGCGGCTCGATCGCCGCGGCGACGCTCGAGATCCGTCACCACCTCGGCGGCGCGTGCCCGCTCGACGTGCGCGTCGGCATCTGCCGCGGCCCCGTGCTCGTGTTCGACGGCGACGACTACGTCGGGTCGGTCATCAACGTCGCCGCGCGGCTCTGCGACCGCGCGGGCCCCGGTCAGCTGCTGATGGCGGAGCACCCCGACGCGACCGTCCCGCCGTGGGCGGAGACGCGGCCCTTCGGGACCCTCGAGGTGCCCGGGCTGACCCGCCGGCTCGTCGTCCGCGAGGTCGACTTGCGCCGCACCCCGGACGTTTCGCCGGTGATGGACCCCGTGTGCGGCCTGCCGATCGACCCGGCCGTCGCGGTCGCGCCGACGGGGGTGGAGGCCACGCACCTGCGGTGCTTCTGCTCGACGACGTGCGCCGAGCACTGGGGCCGCGCGTCGGCCCGCCGCGTGCGCGTCGCCTGACCCCGGCGGCCGGGCCTCGGGTCGGGCCCCGCGGCGCGGGAAGGCGGTACGGCGTCGCGGTCCCCGCGCGCTGGCGCGGGCGGGGACCGCGCCGCTCAGACCCCGACGGTCTCGCGCTCGGGCGCGAGGGCCGGCGTGGCCTCGTAGCTCTCCTCGTCGAACGCGCTCACCCGCCGGCGGTAGAGGAACGTGAAGTCGGGCCAGAGCGTCGTGTTGCGGCCGCGGGCGTCCTGGTACCAGGACGCGCAGCCGCCGTCGGTCCAGACCGTGCCCTGCAGGCGCCGCTGGATCTCGTCGTTCTCGGCCTCGACGACGGGCTCGCGCGGGACGAACGCGCCGACGCCGCGGGCGCGGGCCTTGCGCAGCGCGTCGCGGACGTAGCCGACCTGCGACTCGATCATGTAGATGATCGAGTTGTGGCCCAGGCCGGTGTTCGGGCCGACGAGCATGAACAGGTTGGGGAAGCCGGCGATCGTGGTGCCGCGGTAGGCCTCCATGCCCTGGTCCCAGTGCTCGGCGAGCCGGCGGCCGTCCGCGCCGACGAGCCGGTCGGCGATCGGCTGGTCCGTGACGTGGAAGCCGGTGCCGTGGATGATCGTGTCGACCTCGTGCTCGACGCCGGCGCCGTCGACGACCGAGTGCGGGCGGACCTCGCGGATGCCGTTCGTGTTGACGTCGGCGTTCGGGGCGTTCAGGGCCGGGAAGTACTCGTTCGAGATCAGGACCCGCTTGCAGCCCACCTGGTAGTCCGGGGTGAGCTTCGCGCGCAGCTCGGCGTCCTGCGGGATCTGGCGCTTGAGGTGCTGCAGCGCGATGACCCGCGGGAGCCCGCGGAGCCGCGCGACGTGGTTGAACGACAGGACGAAGCTCTCGCGGGTGAGGTAGACGCCCAGGCGGGCGAGCTTCTGGAGGGCCGGGACGCGGCGGAACAGCGCCCGCTCGACGCCGGTGATCGGGCGGTCGGGGCGGGGGAGGACCCACGGCGGCGTGCGCTGGAAGAGCACGAGCGACCTGGCGGCCGGCTGGATCTTCGGCACGAACTGGATCGCCGAGGCGCCCGTGCCGATGACGGCGATGCGCTCGCCGTCGAGGTCGTGGTCGTGGTCCCACCGGGCGGAGTGGAAGACGGTGCCCTCGAACGTGTCGAGGCCCGGCAGGTCGGGGTACTTCGGCTCGCACAGCGGCCCGGTGCCGGCGACGAGGAACTGCGCGACGACGGTGCCCCGGACGGTCTCGACGATCCAGCGCTGGCGGTCGGCGTCCCACCGCGCGTCGGTGACCTCGGCGCCCGTGCGCACGTACGGGCGCAGGCCGAAGCGCTCGACGACCTTCTGCTGGTAGGCCCAGATCTCGGGCTGGGTCGCGAAGGAGCGCGACCAGTCCGGGTTCGGGGCGAACGAGAAGGAGTACATGTGCGACGGGACGTCGCAGGCGCAGCCCGGGTAGACGTTGTCGCGCCAGGTGCCGCCGATGTCGTCGGCCTGCTCGAGGATCACGAAGTTGCGCTCGTCGTCCTCGAGGAGGCCCACGGCCATGCCGATGCCCGAGAAGCCGCTGCCGACGATGGCGACGCGGACCTCGGGCGGGAGCGGCGCGGTGGTGATGGACTGCGGCGACGCAGCGGTGGTGCTCATGCGCCGGATCGTAGGGCACCACCCGGGGTTACTCAAGAGTAGCCTACGGATTCGTAGGAAGATCACGCAACGGGCGGGGGCAGGACGTCCGCCGCGGGGCCGGGACGCCGGCGATGCGGGGCCCCTTCGACTCGTCGGGCCGGTC
>WLOB01000390.1 GCA_009699505.1 Actinomycetota bacterium
ATCCGGCCCGACGCCCGGCTGATCCTCGTCGGCGACCCCGGCCAGCTCGTGTCGGTCGAGGCCGGCGCGGTCCTCGACGACATCGTCGGGCCGGCACGGGGCGCAGCCGCGGGGAACCCGCTGACGGATGGTGGATCGACAGCGGGGAGACCGGTGGCCGACGCGTCGCCGGACGGCCGTCCGGCGCGGGGTGGACCGGAGAACGACGTCCCGGCGGCCGAGGCCGCGTCGGCGGGATCCGATGCGAACAGCCTCCCCCCGGGCGGCCTCGCCGACGCCGTCGTCGTCCTGCGTCGGAACCACCGGTCCGGACCGCGGATCGCGGCCGTCGCCGAGGCGATCTCCGCGGGCGACGCGGACGGCACGGTCACCGCCCTGCGGGCGGGCGCGCCGCAGGTGACCTGGTGGCCGGTCGACGCGGCCGGCCCCGGCGCGACGGACGACGTCCGCGATCGGGCGGTCGGGGCCGGACGCGCGGTCTTCGAAGCGGCGGCCGCGAAGGACCCGGCCGGCGCTCTCGCCGCGCTCGCCCGCTTCCGCGTCCTGTGCGCCCACCGCCATGGCCCGTACGGCGCGAGCTGGTGGACGCGCTCGATCGCGGGATGGCTCGCTGCGGCGGTCCCCGGGTTCGACGCCTCGCGGGAGTGGTACGTCGGACGGCCGCTGCTCGTCAGCGCCAACGACTACGGCCTGCGCCTGTTCAACGGCGACACGGGCGTCGTCGTCGCGGACGGTCCGGGCGGGGCGGTCGCCGCGTTCGATCACGCCGACGGCCCGATGACGTACGCCCCGACCCGTCTGGGCACCGTCGACACGGTGCACGCGATGACGATCCACAAGGCGCAGGGATCCCAGTTCACCGACGTCGTGGTCGTCCTGCCGCCCCCGACCTCTCCGCTGCTGACCCGCGAGCTGCTCTACACCGGCCTGACGCGCGCCCGTGCGAACGTGGTGCTGCTCGGCACGGAGGAGTCCGTGCGGCGGGCGGTCGAGCGACCCGCCGGACGGGCGACGGGTCTTCGCGAGCGGCTGTGGGGCGACGCGGACACGCTTCGTCCGTGATGGCGACCTCGGCCGCGTGGGGCGACGAGGTCGCCATGCACCAGGTTCCCGTCGACGTGCCATCCGGGGTGGACCGGCGGGGACGTCCGATGCACGACCTCGTCCCGGGGCCTCGGTCTCCGGGCCTGAGACGCGGCGCACCCCGCGGCCCCGGTGAAGCGGCTTTGGCCCCGCGGCCTCGTCAGTCCCACATCCCGAGCGAGTGCCAGAGGAGCGGCGACGCGCAGCGCGGACACGGCAGCGTGTCTGCGGCATCCTCGGAGTCGTCGATCTTCCGGAGGCGTTGGCTGCCGCACTCGGGGCAGCGGCCGCGGCCGGAGGCCGGCTCGGGGCCGTTCTCGCCGAAGCGGACGGTGAGGACCGACGTCAGGCCCCCGCAGGCCGCGCACGATCGGAGCTCCCGCTCGACGAGCATGCCGGGACCGTGGTCCACCTGAGCGCTCGCGTAGTCGCAACTCGTCGCGCTGCACTCGAAGGAGCCGAAGTCGCCCATGCCCCGAGGTCGCCGGCCGACGCTCGGGTCTGACGGCGCCCGAGATCGGTGCTGGTTCGTGTTGCGATGTTCTTCGCGAGCAGACGAGTCACAAGATCAGCGACAGATCGGCGACCCCGCACTCGGGCTCGCCAGCGCGGAGCAGCACGACGCGCGGAACACCCGCGCTGTTGGCCCAGCGGACGACCGCGAACGCTCTCCTCAGCCGCGAACACCGAGGCCCAGCGCTCCCGCGAGCCCGGCGTCGATCTCGGCGATCGCCCAGGCGGGGAGCTCGCCGATCGACTCCTCGAGGTCACGACGGTCGATCGTCATCAGCTGGCTCACGTTCACGACCGAGGCGCGGTCCAGCCCCGACACCTCCGGCGGGAGGAGCACGTTGCCGGGCATCGGGGCCAGGCGGGTGTTCGACGTGACCACCGCGACGATGATCGTGCTGAGTCGCGAGCCGTTGAAGTCGTCCGAGCTCACGACGACGACGGTACGGCGGAGACCGGGACCCGATCCGCGGGGCACCCCGAGGTCGGCCCACCAGAGCTCGCCCCGGGTCACCACGAACTGCGGGCGGCCGTCCGACGCGCGGTCTCGGCGACGAACGCATCGTCCTCCGTGGCGTCGCCGGCGTCCGCCAAGGTTGCGTCGATGCGGGCGGTGACGCTCTCGCGCTCGAGCTCGAGCAACCACCGCTCGGCGGCCCGAGCATAGAACTCGCTGCGAGAAACGCCGAGGCGCGCGGCGGCCGCGTCGACGCGGGCGAACGTCGGACCCGGGACGGAGATCGCGGTCTTCATGTGCGGAGTATAACGCGGTATGACCAGCGGGATCGGGGGTCAGCGTCATGGGTGCCGGTCGAAGGACATCAGTATTGCGGCGGGGCCTCGCCCACCCGCTTCAGCACCCGCGGATACGGGGCCGCGACTTTCGCGCCTCCGTTCCGGCACGAATCGGCACTGGTGCCGGCACAGGCCCGCCGGTGACCATGTGGCGATGCATCCAGCCGC
Organism: Actinomycetota bacterium; assembly: GCA_009699505.1. GTDB lineage: Bacteria > Actinomycetota > Thermoleophilia > Solirubrobacterales > Solirubrobacteraceae > Patulibacter. The sequence continues at coordinate 2,557 of WLOB01000390.1, forward strand.
GAGCGAACACTCCGAATCCGAGACCGTTCCTGCTGCTAGCAATCGTGCTAGCACCACCGCTATCGTTCGCGGCATGGCCACCCTGCACCTCCGGAACGTCCCCGACGAGCTCGACGCGCTCCTGACGCAGGACGCCGCGGCTCGCGGGATGTCGAAGAACCGCAGGGCCGTCGAGCTGCTGCGCCGGGGGCTGGGCGTTGATCAGGTCGAGCGCGCGGCGCTGGTGGCCGCGATCCGGCGCGATCGCAAGAAGGTCGATGTGGACATCGCCGCGCTGATCCGCGACGGGCGGCCCGATGACGCGTGACCGCCGCGCGGCACCTCTGGTGCTGGACGCGTCAGTGCTTGTCGAGCTGCTCATCGACGGTGCTCACAGGGCCGCTGCGGACCGCCTGCTCGACCGCATCCGCGACGATGGGGACCTTCTTCTCGTGACCGCCGCCCACGGCGTCGTCGAGGCGGCCCACGCGCTGCGGCGGCTCGTTCGGCAGGGCGTCCTGAGCGACGACGACGGGGCCGCCGCGGTTCGCGGGCTCGGCCAGCTCGATCTCGTGCTGGACCCGACCTCCCCGCGCCTCCCGGTGGTCTGGAGACTGCGTGACCGGATGAGCGCCTACGACGCGGCGTACGCGGCAGCGGCGGACGCGCTCGGACTCCCGCTCATCACGACCGACGACCGGCTGCGAAGGACCTGCGAGTCCGAAGGGATCGCCTGTCAGCACCTCCGAGAGGTGTTCACCGTCTGACCGCGATCCGGGGGCCCGCTCCCACCACGGACGACGCGCTGACGGGCCCCGGAGCGGCTCGGCGCACGATCACGTGCACCGCATCCGGCCGGGCTGGTCTCCTCGTCTCGCGACGCCACGACTGCGCCGGCCGCCCGATCCGGTCAGGACCCGGGCCCCGAACGCGACCTCTTCTCGCATGCCCTCCTTCCGCTTCCTCCACGCCGCCGACCTGCACCTCGACACGCCCTTCGCCGGGCTCGGGCGGGTCGCGCCGCACGTGCAGGAGGCACTGCGGGACGCCTCGTTGCGGGCGTGGGACGCGCTCATCGACCTGGCATTGGACGAGGAGGTCGCGTTCGTCGTGCTCGCCGGTGACCTGTACGACGGGGCCGACCGGGGGCTGCGGGCGCAGCTGCGGGTGCGCGCCGGGCTGCAGCGGCTGAGCGACGCCGGGATCGCCGCGTTCATCGTGCACGGCAACCACGACCCGCTCGACGGGTGGCAGGCGATCGACGCCGACGGGTGGCCCGACGGGGTCGTCGTCTGCCCCTCGCGGGAGGTGCTCTCGCACGAGGTCGTCCGGGACGGGGTGCGGCTCGCGACGCTGCACGGCATCAGCTACGCGACGCGGGAGACGACGGCGAACCTCGCGCGGCGCTTCCCGGCCGCGTCCGGCGGTGGGCTGCACGTCGGGGTCGTCCACGCGACGGTCGGCACGCAGCCCGACCACTCGCCCTACGCGCCGTGCACGATCGAGGACCTCCGTGCGGCCGGCTACGACTACTGGGGGCTCGGGCACGTCCACGGCCACGACGTCCTCGCCGACGACCCCGTCGTCGCGTACTCCGGGAGCCTGCAGGGCCGCAGCCCGAAGCGGACCGAACAGGGCGCGAAGGGGGCGTTGCTCGTCGACGTGGTGGACGACCGGATCGCCGGCCGGCCGCGGCACGTGCCGCTGGACCTGGTGCGGTTCGTGGGGCTCGAGGTGGATCTGGGCGAGGCTGCCGAC
>WLOB01000391.1 GCA_009699505.1 Actinomycetota bacterium
CCGCCCGTCGGCGAGGGCCGCCAGGGCCAGGCGGGCACCCGCGGCCGTGTCGCCGTCGAAGGCCACCGTCGATCCGGCGGGCGCCGACCGGACCGCGCGGACCGGTCGCAGCGCGCCGGCCGGGGCGGGGGCGCGCAGGATCGCGGCGTCGACGCCCGCCGCGCGCGGGGCCGACCAGGTGTCCGCGCCCGCCGACGCCTCGCCGGCCTCGTCGGCGTCGCGCCCCAGCAGCACGTCGGCCCACCGGGCCAGCGGCTGGTCGGCGGGCACGACGAGCGTGCCGGCGGGCAGGGTCCTCCGCGAGCTGCGGCCGGGACCGAGCGGGTCGGCCGTGAGCGGCGTCGCCCGACGGAGCTCGCGCACCCGCACGCCGCCCGCCCGCAGGCGCCCGGCGAGGGCGAGCGCGTCGGCGGCGTGGCGGTCCGTGCGCAGGACCCAGCCGAAGACCCGGTCGCCCCGCGTGCCGCGCCCGGCGCGACCGTCCCGGCGGGCGACGTCGAACCCGGCGGCCCACGCACGCACGACGTCGCGCCGGTCGCCCGCGACGGCCCCCAGGGCGGCCAGGAGGGCGGTCTCGTGCCGACGGGACTTCTCGGCCAGCGGCGGGTCGGAGCCCTGCTCGAGCGTCATCCCTCCGGCGCCGAAGAGCAGGCTGGACGCCGAGTCCGCGTACCCCGGGTAGAGCAGGTCGTAGCCGCGGTGCGTGGTCTCCACGCCGATCCCGCGCAGCGCCCGGTCCACGGCGCCGGAGACGCGACCGTCGGCGACCCGGCGCGTCGCCGACGGCAGCCCGGCGACGACGGGCTCGGCGTAGGGCGGCACGAAGTACCCGTCGCCGGACTGCTCGTGCACGTCGAGGGCGATCGTGGGCGGGAACCGCCGCAGCAGCGCGAGGCGGGCGGTCGTCTCGGGCTGGCTCGCGGCCGCCCAGTCGCGGTTGAGGTCGACGTCCGCGGCGTTCGTCCGGGTGCCGGCCCCGCGGCCGTCGGGGTTCTGGTCCGGCACCACCACGGCCAGGGTGCCGTGCAGGACGCGGCGCACCTCGCAGCCGTCGTCCGACCCCAGACGTCGGAGCAGCGCGAGGGACGCGGTGACCCCGGAGGGCTCGTTGGCGTGGACGCCGCCGCCGATCCAGACGATCGCGGGACCGGCCGCGGCACGGGCGACGGCGCGCGGACCGCCGGGGCCGGTGCGGACGGCCCGCGCCGCCGTCGAGATCGCGCGCAGCCGGTCCGGCGTCAGGTCGCGGGGGGCGCCGACGACGGCGTAGCGGAGCGGCCGCCCGCGGACGGAGCGGCCCGCGACGCCGGAGACGATCCGCGGCGACGCGGCGTCGAGGGCCAGCAGCAGGCGGTCGGCCTCGTCCGCCGTCGGGGGCGCGGAGGTCAGGGCGTGGCCCAGGACGCCCTCGGGGGTGGGCAGCCCGCGGGCGCCGGGGACGGCGGGGCAGGACGCGGAGGCGCGGGCGGCGGCACGCGATCCGCCGGGCGATCCCGCCGCGGCCGTCGAGGCGGCGACGGCCACCCCGGTCCCGGTCGTCCCGGCGACGGCGGCCCAGGTGCCCGCCGACGCGGCGAGCACGGCCGCGCCGAGGAGCGCGGCGGGGCGGACGGGCGCCATGGACCCCGGCGCCCGGCCGCCCGGACCCTAGGAGAGCCGGTTCTCGGGCTGCAGCAGGCCGTCCTGCTCGACGGCGGCGCCGGCGGGCACCTCGGCGGGCGCCGGGGCGACGTCCTCCGCGCCGACGAGCTGCGCCAGCTCGCCGCTCTCGTACATCTCCATGACGATGTCGCACCCGCCGACGAGCTCGCCGTTCACGAAGAGCTGCGGGATCGTCGGCCACTGGGAGATGCCGGAGAGCTCCTGGCGGATCCGCGGGTCCGGGAGGATGTCGACGCTGGCGAACGACACGTCGAGGGCCTGCATCACCCCCACGGTGCGGGCGGAGAAGCCGCAGGCGGGCTGCTCGGGGGTCCCCTTCATGAAGAGGATGACGTCGTTGTCCTTGATCGCCTCGGAGATGGCGTCGCGGAGCTGGTTCTCGCTCATGTCGGTGTCCTTCAGGACGGGGTCTTGGTGGTGAGGGCCATCGCGTGGATCGAACCGCCGAGCTCGCCGGCGAACACGTCCATGACCATCCGGTGCTGGGCGACGCGGGTCTTGCCCGCGAACGCCGGTGACGTCACGACGGCCTGGAAGTGCACGCCGTCGGCGCCCTCCACCTCGGCGGAGGCGTCGGGGAGCGCGGCTTCGATCCGCTGCTTGATGTCGTCGGCACTGGGCATCCGGCCAAGGGTAGCGCGCCACACCCCCGGCCCAGCAGGGGCCCCGAGACCGCGGGGCGAGCGCCGCCGGGTGCGCGACCGCGGGCGGGGACTGGGACTTCCGGACCGGCCTCCGGGGTCGCTACACTTGGTGAAGCATTGGGTTCCGACAGGGCCCACACCGCTTCGGAGGACCACGCATGATCACGATCACGGACAAGGGCGCGGAGAAGGTCCGCGAGTTCCTCGACAGCAACCCGCAGGAGGGCGAGGCCGGCCTGCGCGTCGGCGTGCGCGGCGGCGGCTGTTCGGGGTTCCAGTACGTCCTCGCCTTCGACGAGAAGCGCGCCGGCGACATGACCTTCAACACGCACGGGATCACGGTCCTCTGCGACCGCCAGTCCTTCCCGTACGTGACGGGCTCGACGATCGACTACCTCGACGCCATGACCGGCGCGGGCTTCAAGGTCGAGAACCCCAACGTCACGGCCGCCTGCGGCTGCGGCTCCTCGTTCCGCGTGCAGGACGAGGAAGAGGTCTCGGCGGTCTGACCGCCTTGGGCGCGGCCCGCGGCCGCGCCCACCCCGTCGCCTCGCGGTCCCCACGGCGGCGTGACGCGGGCCCGACCGGACCGCCGCTAGCGTGCGGCCCGTGTCGTCGACCGGTCCCTTCCGCCGCCGGGCCCCGCTGCTCGTCCTCGCCGCGCTCCTGGTCCTCCTCGCCAGCGTGGCCGCGGGGCGGCTGACGGCCCCGGACGACGACGGCCCGGCGTCCGCCGCCCGCACCGCACCGGCGCCGCCGGCGTCCGGCGGCGGGGGAGACGCCGCGACGCGGGCCGTGCGCCCGCCCACCCTCGCCGTCGGTCTCGTCACCACGGACGCCGGCGCGCTGACCCCGCCGGCCACGCCCGTCGCCGGCTTCGGCGCCGCGCAGGCCGTGACGGACCGGATCGCACCGCGCTTCGTCCGCGTCGACGTCCGCTGGGACCTGCTGCAGCCCGAGGAGGGCGCCCCGCTGGACCCCGCCCGCGTGATCGGCGACGGGTGCGGCCGCGAGGGCGCGCAGCCCTGCTCCGGGGCGATCAGCCTCGCGCGCACGCTCGGCGCGCTGAAGGCCGCGCAGGCGGCCCACCCCGGCCGCTACCGGCCGCTCATCTCCTTCTGGGGCATGCCGACCTGGGCCGGCGCCGCGGGGGAGGGGTGCGAGGCCGCACAGGCGCGCGACGGCGCACGGCCGCTCGCGCCCGGCAGGGAGCCCGCGTACCGTGCCGCCGTCGCCGCCGTCTGGGCCGCCGTGCGCGCCGCGGGCCTGCAGGGCGCGGACTGGACGCCGTGGAACGAGCCGAACGCGCCGTACTTCCTCGACCCGCAGCGCGCGTCCTGCACCCCGTCCGGAGAGCCGCGGTCGCCCGCGCAGTTCGGGCGCCTCGTCGTCGCCATGGACGCCGAGCTCGACCGCCTGCGCGCCGCCGCGCCGGCCGGCTCGCCGGAGCGCGGCGACCGGCTCGTCGTCGGCGAGCTCGCCGCCTGGGGCGCCCCCAGCCGCCGGGCCGTGCCCGCGGACGAGTTCCTCCGGGCGCTCCCGGACGACGTCCTCTGCCGCGCCGACGTGCTGTCCGTGCACGGGTACCTCGAGGCACAGCCGCGGAGCGGCAAGGGCGAGCCGATCGCGGCCGGCCTGCGCGAGCTCGACCGCCGGCCGTGCCTCGACGGTCGCCCCGCCTGGATCACCGAGACCGCCGTCGGCGCCCCGCGCTCCGGGGGCGACCGCGACGCCGGGACCTCGACCCTCCGCGCCGAGTGCCGCCTCATGGACCGCCAGCTCGACCGCTGGTACCACGACCCCCGGGTGACCGCCGCCTTCCAGTACTCCGTGCGCGAGGACCCCGCGTTCCCGACCGGCCTGCTGCCCGAGGACCTCTCGCGCACCTTCCCGGTCGCCGACGTGTGGGCCGCGTGGGGCGGCGACCGGGAGCCCGGGGCCGCACCGCCGGCCCTCCCG
>WLOB01000392.1 GCA_009699505.1 Actinomycetota bacterium
ACGTCGGCCTTCGTGGCGTTCGTCTTCATGAAGACGTTGACCTGGATGCGGTCGCGGACGTCGGCGGCCGCCCCGTTGGCCAGCTGCACGGCCGGGATGAAGATGCCGAGCACGAGCGTGGTGATCAGGACCGCCATCAGGGCGGCGAAGCTCGGGATCGGGTTGCGCCCGATGGAGCGGAGGGCTTCCTTGAGGAAGAAGGAGACGCGGTTCATGTGGGTCCTCGGTGGTGCGGGTTCGCGACGGAGCCGCGGCTCAGTCGGAGAACGCGTCGTCGAACAGGCTGGAGGCGGCGGCCGACTCGCGGCGCGTGCGGCGCTGCGGCGCGGGTGCCGGCTCGTCGCGCAGCAGCGCGCCGAACTCGGCGGTCGACTCGCTCTGCGGCTGGCCCCCGTAGCCGCCGGCGATCTCGTCGCGGATGATGCGGCCGGCGGACAGCTCGATGACGCGGCGGCGCATGCGGTTGACCATGCCCTCGTCGTGCGTGGCGACCACGACGGTCGTGCCGGTCTTGTTGATGCGGTAGAGCAGCTGCATGATCCCGATCGTCGTGTCGGGGTCGAGGTTGCCGGTCGGCTCGTCCGCCAGCAGCAGCGGCGGGTGGTTGACGAACGCGCGGGCGACGGAGACGCGCTGCTGCTCGCCGCCGGAGAGCTGGTGCGGGTAGTTGTGGAGCTTCGTCGACAGGCCCGTGAGGCGCAGGATGTCGGGCACCTGGCTGCGGATCTGCTTGCGCGACGCGCCCGTGACCTGCAGCGCGTAGGCGACGTTGTCGTGCACCGTGCGGTTCGGCAGCAGCTTGAAGTCCTGGAACACCACGCCGAGGTTGCGGCGGTAGTAGGGGACCTTCTTGCGCGTGATCTCGGAGAGGTCGCGGCCGGCGACGCGGATGAGGCCGGAGTCGGGCTCCATCTCCTTCAGCAGGAGCTTCATGAGCGTCGACTTGCCGGCGCCGGTCTGGCCGACGAGGAACAGGAAGTCGCCGCGGTGGACCGAGAACGAGGCGTCGGAGACGCCCGCGTGCGTGGAGTCGTACTTCTTCGTGACGCCGCGGAACTCGATGACGGCGTTGGGGTGCGACGGGCGTCCGCCGGCCGGGCCCGCGGCGCCCTCCCGGACGCGTGGCGTGGCCGCCTGGCGCGCCCGCTCGCGGGCCTCGCGGTGGCGGGCGGAGTTGGAGCTCGGAGTGGCCATACAGTCCGGAGAGTTGCACCGCGGGGGCTCCGATCCTGCACGTCGCCGTGCACTGCAACGCGGCTTGCGCTCAGCCGAACGTGAACGCGTAGGCCTCGACGCCGGCGGGCAACGACAGGTCGAGGCGGTGGTGGCCGCCCCGGGGCAGGTCGACGAGCTCGTAGAGCCGCTGCGTCGACACCGTCGCCCCGCCCCGGCGGACGTCCGCGCCGGCGTCCCCCGCGGTGACGGTGCGCCCGTCGAGCCGGACGCCGACGGTCGCCCGCCGCGCGCTGCGCAGCACGAGGTACACGTGCCGGGCGGTGAAGTCCAGGCCGATGCGGGCGCCGCGGCGGGCGGTGACGTGGTCCCCGGAGAACGCGAGGGTCCCGCCGAAGCCGATCTCGTTCGGGTCGAGCGTCGCGGGCACCGTGCCGACGTCCCGGACGCCCGGGGCCGGCTCGCCCCCGGCGATCCGCGCCGCGCGATCCGTGCCGAGGTACGACTCCGGCGTCCCCACGGTGCCCGACGCCTCGACCGCGCCGAGCCGGCCGGCCGTCCTGCCGGGACGACGGCCGGCCTCGGCCAGGAGCGTGCGGATCGCCTTCTCGGTCTGGTCGTCGCGGCCCTCGCCCTCGCTCGTGTACCGGACCTGCCCGAACTCGTCGACGAGGTACTGCGCCGGCCACGCGCGGTTGCCGAACGCGGTCCACGTCGCGAGGTCGTTGTCCTGCACCACCGGGTAGCGGATGCCCTCGCGCCCGATCGCCTCGCCGACGCTCGCCGCGCTCCTCTCGAACGGGAACTCGGGCGAGTGGATCCCGACGATCTCCAGGCCGTCCTCCCGGTAGCGGTCGTAGAGGGTGTTCAGCGCGGGGATCGTCCGCAGGCAGTTGATGCAGGTGTAGGTCCAGAAGTCGACGAGCACCACCTTCCGCTTCCGCTGGAGCCCGGCGAACGTCAGCGGCCGGTCGCCGGGGGTGTTGAACCACCGCTGGGTGCCGACGAACGGCGGCACGTCGCCCAGCGCCGGCAGGTCCCGCGCGGCGAGCACGTCGTTCAGCGGCGCCCGACCGCCCGGGGTGCCCGTGCCTCCGTCGTCCGTCGTCCCGGTGCCGGCGGCGTCCGACGCGGCCGCGGCCCGCTGGATCGGTCCCTGCTCCCCGCCCCGCAGGTCCTGCAGGCGCGTCCGCGACGCCTCGCTGCGCTCGAGCGCCCCGGTCGGGGTCACGAGGGCCTGCGGCAGGTCCTTCGCGATCCACGTCTGGAAGCGCAGGTCGAGGTCGCCGAACATCGCGATCGCCAGCACGACCATGACCACGCCCATCGCCGCCTGGAACGTCCCGCTGCGACGCGCGAGGGGCCGCGTCAGCCGCCGGCCGCCGAGCATCAGCGCGTAGAGGACGACCCCGGTGCCCAGCCCGTAGGCGAGCGCGACGCCGACCCGGCCGGCGCTGAGGTCCTGCGACGCCGACGTCGTGATGACGCCCGCGAGGATCGGGCCGGCGCACGGGGCGTAGACGAACCCCAGGCCTGCGCCCAGGAGCAGCCCGGTGCGCAGGCCCTCGCCGTCGCGCCGGCGGGGTGCCGGCGCCAGTCGCGAGAGGAGCCCCTCGACCCGCGCGGCGAGCGCCGGCACGACGAGCACCACGCCGAAGACGAGCAGGGTGACGATCGCCAGGGTCCGCACGAGCCCGTCGGGCAGCCCGAGGGCCGAGATCACGTAGGCCAGCGCGACGGCGGAGAACGTGAAGGTCGCGGTGAGACCGAGCACGATGCCCAGCGGCCGCCGCCGCCCGCCCGTCGCCCCGCCCGAGAGGACGATCGGCAGCACCGGCAGCACGCACGGCGACACCGCGGTGGCGGCACCCGCGACGAACCCGAAGAGGAGGAGCAGCAGCATGGGCGACGTCCGACGGAGGACCGGACCCGGTGCGCCGTCGTGACGGGCCGGGTGGCCGGCGGTGGGCGGGGTCGCCGGTCGGTGCGGCCCCGCAGGGGGAACGGACCTCGCGTGCGCCCGGATGCCGCACCTGGCGCGACGCCGCTCCCCGTCGGGTCCGGGGGCCCCACGCGATACCGTCGTCCCGATGCCGCAGAACGACTCCGTCGCGCCCAACGGCCTGCCGATCCATCGGATCGCCCTCCCCGGGACGCGCACCCTCACCGCGCTGGTCGCCTTCGACGCCGGGGCCCGCTCCGAGCGCCCCGAGGAGAACGGGATCGCCCACTTCCTCGAGCACCTCGTGTTCAAGGGCGGCGAGACGTTCGACCACTACCGCAAGGTGAACGAGACGGCCGAGCGCATGGGCGGCGTGCTCAACGCGTTCACCTCGCACTCCATGGTCGCCTTCCACATCACCGTGCGCGCGGAGAGCGCCGACGAGGCGCTCGACCTCCTCACGGACTTCTCCGGCCGTCCGCTGCTCGACGCGGACGAGCTCGACAAGGAGCGCGGCGTCGTGATCCAGGAGATCGCGCGCTACAACGACCAGCCCTCCGCGCTGGCCGAGATGCTGCTCGACAAGGCCACCTTCGGCGACCACCCGCTGGGTCGCTCCGTGCTCGGGCCGGAGGAGCACCTGCGGACGTTCACGCGCGACCAGGTCGTCGGCTTCCGCGACCGTCGCTGGGCCGGCGCCAAGGGCGGCGCCTTCCTCGTCGGCGCGCTGGACCACCTGCCGTCGGACGAGCGCCTCGCGGAGCTCTTCGGCCGCTTCCCGGACGTGCCGGAGCCCGGCCCGGTCGAGGACGCCCCCGCGCCGTCCGTCGACCGCGTGGTGGAGACGCGCGACACGAACCAGTCGCACCTGCGTCTCGCCTACCGCCCGGACCTCGACGCGAGCGACCCGAAGGTCCGCGCCGCGCTGTCGATCTACGGGACGCTGCTCGGCGGCTCGATGGGCTCGCGCCTCTTCGACGAGATCCGCGAGCAGCGCGGCCTCGCCTACTCCGTGTCGGCGTCCGCCTGGTCGCTCGGCGACATCACGCAGCTGCAGCTCTCCGCCGGTCTCGACTCGACGAAGACGCTCGAGGCCTACGCCCGCATGCGCGAGATCGTCCAGGAGCTCCACGACGACGGC
>WLOB01000393.1 GCA_009699505.1 Actinomycetota bacterium
CACCCCCGAGACACCTGACCCCCGCTCGCGGGCCTGAAGCATGAACCCCGATGGTTTCTTCGGGAACTTTCGTCGGGTTCGGGTGAGTCGCTCGTCTAGGTCATCAAGCGCTCGCTCGGGAGGGCGCTCCTTCAGCCCCTTCGTGGTCTGTTGCAGTGCTTGGTGGGTGCGGTCGTGCGATGGGGGATCCACGCCGCACCCCCAAGCCACCCGGTGCCGCGTCGCGGGACGCCGACGAGCTGTCACGGGCCTGAGGGATGCCAGGTCATCGTCAACGGCAGCAGCACGTCGGTGCCGGCGGGCAGGACGTGCCCGGCGACGATCCGTTGGGTCCGTAGGCGTCGGAGTGGCAGTCCTGTTCGGTCTCGTGGGTCCTTGCGGGCGCGGGGTGTTGGCGGCTCGACCATGAGCGCGATCGCGTTCTCCGGGTCGCAGACGACCACGAACGTCGGTAGGGTCGGCAATCTCAGCGTGAAGACCGGCCCGTAGGCCGCGCGTGCGCGACGGAGCACGGCCATGGGGTCGTGGGCGAAGAGCAGGCCTTGCACCCACCGCGGCGCGCCCGGCCCACCAGGGAGCCGCTCCCCCGCCCCGGACACCGCGCCGACGCCGCTGGTCGTGGTCCGCTCGTCCACGGTCCGTCGGTGCCCCGTCATGCGTCACGCAACCCCCGCCGTCCGCGCACGTGACAGAGCACACCGGGAGGCAGACCGGTGTTCGCGCAGTGGTCTTGAGCGAGGAGGAATCGATATCGAAGTGACGGCCACGCCGCGCCCCTCTGGGTGCGCGATGTCACAGGACGTCGAGGTCACTCGTTCGAGCTGTGGGCGTGCGGGATGCTCTGCCGTCCCGTCTCGGGTGCATCGCAGGCGCCGGCAAGCACGATCGGAGAATTCGCTGATCGGCGTCTGCGTCTCCATAGCGGCCTCGCTGACGCCGCGTGTCCGCCGTCCGGCGCGTCAGCCGGCGAGAAGGCGGGCGGCGAGGATCGGGGTCCATCCGAGCGCGGTAGCGCCGAGCACGACCCGCAGCCGCTCAACGGAGACGGCCGGACGGCCGGTCGAAGTGCGGGTCAGGAGCCCCGTCGCGGCAAGTCCGATCGTCCCGCCGATCGCAAGCGCGATGCCCTGCGGGGCCGCGGGGATGGCGATCAACGCCGCCACGACCGACGCTGCCGTGGCCGCCCCGCCGACCAGGATCCGATCCTCTTGCCGGAGCGTGGGTGTCGCGGTCCGGGGCGCAGCCTGCCGTGGTCCGCTTCGGGTACCTGGACGGTCGGCCACGCTCAGTGGTTCTCGGGCTCGGGGTGGTGGTCTTTGTGGATCCACAGCGCGGTCAGCCACCGCTCAAACAGCGGGGTCGTGAGTGCCCGGGGGACGGCGGTGGGGCCGTCGAACCAGTGGTCGGTCCAGCAGAAGCTCGTCCACACCAGCAGGTCGATCTGCACGGGCCGCCAGTAGCGCTCCGATCGCACCGCCGCCGATGGGCGGCGGTCCGGGTCATACCCGAAGAGCGCGAGCGCCTCGACCGATGCGGCCTGTGCGGAGCGCTCCTCTGTGACGCGGTCCTGAAAGGCGCCCCAGAGCTCGTGGTCGGCGGTCAGGAGGTAGGTCGCGGACTGAAACGCACGGTCGGTCGGCGGCCGCAACATCGAGACCTCCGCAAACACCGGATCCTGGTCGGCGAGGCGCCGCACCCACCGCCGCAGATGGTCCTGCCCGTCAGAGAACCGGGCGATCGCGTCCGCGGGCGCGGTGCCATTGGTGGGTCGCTCCCCCAGGTCGCTCACCGCCACCCGCCCACATCGCCGCTTCGGTGCCGCCCGACGGGGTCCCGGTCAGGCCTCATGGGTGCTCTCGGGACGATGGCGAACGTCGCCGGGGTGACTGCGGGTCCAGCGCCGCAGCGCGTCCTCCGCACCGGAGGGCGGCGCGAGGTCGAGCACCATCCGCTCGCGGACCCCTTCGATCCGGTCCGTCGCCCCCGCGATCGCGCGCAACGACGCCTCCGACGCAGCGCTGAGCGTTCCGTCGTCCTGCGAAAGCAGCTCCCCGACCCGAGCCTGCAAGTCATCGAGGGCACCGGCGAGGTCGTGCGCGGAGGTGGTGCGCAAGTGGCCCTGGAGTGCGTCGAGCTGGGCGAGGAGCGCGGCGGTCAGCTCTTCGGCGGACGAGAACATCGCCCGGAGGTCCTTGGGGTGGAGCGGCTCGTCCGGCACGTTCGCCAGCGTGCCGCACGCCGGTGACGGGCACGTGCCGCACCCGTATCGATCCCGTACCGACCCCGGCTCAGGACGGGGTGGCCGGCTCGCCGTCGGTCGCTTCGCGCATGACCTGCACGAACCGCACCGCTCCGATCGACGCCGTGGCGCGCTCGGTGACGCGGTGCACCTCGGCGGGTCGGACATCGAAGCCGCCCTCGAGATCGTCCGCCAGCCGACCGAGCGTCCCGGCGAACTCCGCGAGCTGCTGCTCGACATCGAGCAGCAACCTCCCGAGAAGATGTCGGTCCTCACCCTGCGCGCTCACGGCCCTGTCATCGGCACCCCGACGCCGAACACCGACCGGATGTCCACGGACTCGACGAATGTCAGCTCAGACGGGGTGCAGGACGAACGCTTCGGTCGCGACGTCCGCCTGAACATCGTGCGCGCTGGTGAACGCGCGCACCTCACGGCCGGTAGCCGCGACGACGATGCCGCAGAACTGCTCAGCGCAGGCCTGTTGCGCTGCCAGCCGCGCTTCGCGGACCCCGCGGGCGTTCCCGAGCTGCACGGCGCGACGCTCGGCGGGGACCATCGAGTCCTCCAGCACCACCAGCACGTGATCCTCGGATGGAAAGAACGTCGTTGTCGTGCCCGGGGTCCGACCGAACTGCTCCCGGTAGAGCTCGGCCATGTCCTCGGAGATGCACTGCGCCCGACCGGCATGCGGATCGGGCGCGATCTCGAACTCCGAGGTCACGCCGCCAGCGGTGCGGGCTCGTCGCCGACGACCACGTGGTCGGCCATCCGGTCCACTGCGGCCCTGATGATGCGCGAGACCTGCATCTGCGACACACCGATCTGCTCGGCGATCTCGCGCTGCAGCAGCTCCTCGTCAAAGCGCATCCGCAGCACGTCGCGCTCACGGTCGTTCAGGGCACCCATCGCGTCCTGGACCGTCACGGCCGCCTCCACGCGGGCAAAGCCGGGGTCGATCGAGCCGTGCGTGTCGGCCAGCTCGCGGGCCTCCCCGGCCGGGGCGTCCATCGACAGCGCGCGATACGCCTTGCCGGCCGAGCGGGCGTCGCGGATGTCGTGGACCGTGGCGCCGAGTTCCTCGGCGAGGTCGTCGTCGGTGGGCTCGCGGCCCGTGTCGGCCATCACCGTCCGGGTGGTGGCCTGGATCTTCGCGTCGAGCTCCTGCATGGAGCGGGGAACGTGGACGGCCCAGGTGTGGTCGCGGAAATGTCGGCGGATCTCGCCGGTGATGTTCGGCACCGCGTAGGACACGAACCGGTGCCCGGCGTCCAGGTCGTAGCGGTCGATCGCCTTGACGAGGCCGATCGTGCCGGCCTGGACGAGGTCCTCGATGTCCTCGCCTCGTCCGGCGTACTTGCGCGCCAAGGACTTCACCAGCGGCATGCACCGCTGTGCGAGCTCCTCGCGGGCGCGCAGGTCGTCGTTCTCTCGGTAGCGACGCAGCAGGACCAGGTCGATCTGCTCACGACGGGAAACCTCTTGCAGCATTGAATGTACCCCTCAGGAAGGTGGTTCTCATTCCGGTGGGCCCGCCGGCGACGAATTGGGGGACGTCACCCGATGGCACCGCACCTGCTGTATCCGCACCTCAACGATTCGCCGGAGAAGTACCCCGGGTGGCGATGATCGTGGACCCCCGTCCCGCGAACGGGACTCGAATCCGGCGACCTCGCGCTTGCGACCGTCGCTGCGCAACCGGCAGTCAACCACAACAAGAACGCACCGTGCAACGCCACGGGCATGGCCTGGACGTCCGGCGCACCGGTGGACGAACGACCTGTCCCTGACGGCGCATCCGATCGTCCCCGCCCCCCGTTTTGCTTCGGATCGGGCGGCCCCGGTGGGCAAGGCACGCCCGGCTCGAACCGAGACGCGTCGCGGCGACGACAGCGGCGGGTGGGTGTGGGATCGTGGGGGCTCGGTGCACGACTCGCGTCCCCCCGGGTCGTCGCAGACCGCTGGCACGTCGTGCTGATGGTCGTTCCGCGCA
>WLOB01000394.1 GCA_009699505.1 Actinomycetota bacterium
CCGGTGCAGGCGGGACGCCCGGGGCGACCGGCGCCACGGGCGGGGCCGGGGCCGCCGGGCCCACGGGACCGGGCGGCCGGGACGGCGCGGCAGGCGCCAACGGCGGCCCGCTCCTCTCGTTTCGCCTGCCCGCCACGCGGACGGTCCGCCTGGCCTCGGGCACCCGCGGGATCCCGCTCCGCGTCCGCTGCGCCGCGGCGTGCCGGGCGACGGCGACGGTGCGGCTGACCACGGCGGTCGCCCGCCGGCTCGGGCTGCCGACGACGCTGACCCGGGCGGCGGTCCGGCTGTCGGCCGGGCGCGCCCGCTCCGTCGCCCTGCGGCTCCCGGCGCGGTCCGCGCGGCGGGCCCGCGGCCAGGTCGTGCGCGTGACGGTCGTGGCGCGGGCGGCGTCCGGGGCCTCGGCGACGAGCACCCGGACCGTGCGCCTCCGCTGAGGCGGCGCCGTCCCGGTGCACCGCGGCGGTGCAGCGGGACGGGCCGGAGGGTCCGCGGGTCGCCGGGTCGGCGGGCCGGTGGGTCGGTCGGACCGGTGGGTCGGTCGGACCGGTGGGTCGGTCGGGTCGGCCGGTCGGTGGGACCGACGGGTCGACCCGGTCGGGCCGACGGGCCGGCGGATGGCCCGCGCCGCCCGGCCGGTCAGACCCGCGCGGCGGGCTCCGGGGTGCGGTCGCCCGCGGCCGCCTCGCGCTCGCTGCGGGCGATGGAGGCCAGCAGGCGGGCGGCGCCCTTGCGGGCCTCGCGCCGGAAGAGCGGCGGCACGAAGCGCTTGACCGCCCAGGCGACCGCGCCCTCGCGGTCCGTGAGGATGAGGAACCGGCCGGCCTCGACGCCCTTCTGGATGCGCTCGGCGATGACGTCCGCGGGGACGTCGCTCTGCGTGACGAGCTTCTCCATCGTGCGGCGGACCGCCTCGTCCGGCGTGCGGAACGTGCCGGCCAGGCCGGTGCGGAAGAAGGTCGGGCAGACGACGGAGGTCGTGATCCCGGCGGGCTCGAGCTCGTGGCGGAGCGTCTCGGAGAGCGAGACGACCCCGGCCTTGACGACGTTGTAGGACGCCATCACGGGCGGGTTCAGCAGCCCGGCGGCCGAGGCGATGTTCACGAGGTGCCCGGAGCCCTGGGCGCGCATGAGGGGCACGAAGGTGCGGCAGCCGCGGACGACGCCCATGAGGTTGATCTGGAGGATCCAGTCCCAGTCCTCCATCGGCAGGAGCTCGAAGCGGCCGCCCGTCGCGACGCCGGCGTTGTTCACGAGGACGTCGAGGCCGCCCCAGGACTCCTGCACCCAGTCGCGGGCGGCCGCCCAGTCGCCGTCGTCGCGCACGTCGAGGACCCGCGTGGCGAGGCGGTCGCGGACGCCGGCGCCCCCGCCCGAGGCGATGGTCTCGACGGCGGCGTCCAGCGCGCCCTGGTCGAGGTCCGTGAGGAGCACCCGCCGGCCCGCCCGGGCGTAGCGGGTCGCCAGGGCCAGGCCGAGGCCGGAGGCGGCGCCGGTGATGAGGATGCGCTGGTCGGTCATGCGGGGTCCCGTCGGTCGGTCTGGCGCCGTCGCGTCGCGGTCCGGGCGCGGCGGCCGGGGAACGCTACCGCGGGTCGGACGGCGCGGCGACGCGGAACCCGCTGCGGCTCGACGCCGACCGCGGTGGGTGACACGATGCGGACGCGGGTAGGAGCCCGTGCAACAGCCGCTCCTCGTCGGGCGCCGCGGTCCTGGACCGGACGGGCGACGAGGCCGGCCCCATCACTGGTCCTGCACGGTCAAGCGCCCCCGCGTGGCGTCGATCGGCGGGATCGCCCCCGAGACACCGGAGCTTCTCCGTGAGCACCTCCCCCGCCCCGCGAGCCGACGACCACGACGACCGGACGGCCGCGCCCGCCGCCGGCCACGCCCGCGTCCGCGGCGTCCCGGGCCCCGTCGCCGCCCTCCGGGCGCCCCTCCCCGCCGACCCGCTCGAGGCCCTCGCCGCCGTCCGGGAGCGGACGCGCATCCTCGTCGGCGACCTCACCCGGGACGAGCTCGAGCGGCAGGTCGACCCGCTCATGAGCCCGCTGGTCTGGGACCTCGCGCACATCGCGGCGTACGAGGATCTCTGGCTCGTGCACCGCCACGGCGACCGGCCGCTGCTGCACCCCGAGCTCGCCGCCCTCTACGACGCGTTCGAGACGCCGCGCCGGGCGCGCGGGGACCTCGAGCTGCTCGACGTGCCGCAGGCGTGGGCGTACCTCGACGAGGTCCGGGCCCGCGTGCACGACGTCGTCGGGGAGCGCGGCGTGGACCCCGAGCTGTTCGAGCTCGTCCTCCAGCACGAGCTGCAGCACACGGAGACGATGCTCCAGGCGATGCGCCTGGGCGGGCTGACGGAGTGGCTCGACACCCTGCCCGGCGGTGCGCGGGTCGCCGCCTCCCGGGCCGCGGGGACGCCCGGCGAGGACCCGGCGGACGCCCCCGTCGCCTCCGTCGCGCTCGTCGACGTGCCGGGCGGACCGGTCGAGGTCGGCGCGGCCGACGGCGTCTTCTCCTACGACAACGAGCGGCCGCGTCACGGCCGCTCGATCCCCGCCTTCCGGATCGCCACGCGCCCGGTGACCGTCGCCCTCTGGGACGCCTTCGTCGCCGACGGCGGCGTCCGCGACCAGCGGTTCTGGTCCGACGCCGGGTGGGCCTGGCGGGCCGGCGGCGCCGGCAGCGCCGTCCACGACGCCACGGGCGACGGCGGATCGGCGACGGGGCCCCCCGCGGCACGCGCGGAGGCGACGCCGACCCACGACGTCGCCTGCCACCTGAACCTCTACGAGGCCGAGGCGCTCGCCGCCTGGGCGGGCCTGCGCCTGCCGACCGAGGCCGAGTGGGAGCACGCCGCCGCCTCCGGCCTCCTCGACGACGTCGGGCACGTCTGGGAGTGGACCTCGACCGTCTTCCACGGCTACCCGGGCTTCGCCGCCCACCCGTACAAGGAGTACTCCGAGGTCTTCTTCGACCGGGAGTACCGCGTCCTCCGCGGCGGCTCCTTCGCCGCCCACCCGCGCGTGGCGACCCCCACCTTCCGCAACTGGGACCTGCCCGAGCGGCGCCAGATCTTCTCCGGCGTCCGCCTCGCGGCGGACGCTCCCGGCCCGGACGACGACCCCGTCGCACCGGCCCCCGCACCCGGGTCGTCCGCCACCGGCGGATCCCCCGTACCACCCCCGGCACCCGCCGCACCGACAGGCCGGGAGGCCACGACATGAGCACGAAGAACAGCACCGCGGCCGACCTGGTCTCGGTCACGGTGGCCGACGCGGACCCCGCGCCCCGCACCCTCGCCCACGACGTCCACGACGGCCTGACGCAGCCGTTCAAGCAGCTGCCGCCGAAGCACCTCTACGACGACCACGGGTCCGAGCTCTTCCACGCGATCTGCGATCTGCCCGAGTACTACCCGACGCGCACGGAGCGGGCGATCCTCGTCGAGCGCGCGGAGCAGATCGCCGCGCTGACCGGCGCGGTCGACCTCGTCGAGCTCGGCTCGGGCTACGCGACGAAGACCGGGGTGCTGCTCGACGCGCTCAAGCGCGCCGGGACGCTCGAGCGGTTCGTCCCGCTCGACGTCTCCGCCCCCACGGTCCACCACTGCGCGAACGAGGTCGCCGGCGAGTTCGGCGTGCCCGTCCACGGCATCGTCGGCGACTTCGAGCGCGACCTGGGCCTGATCCCGGCGCCGATCGGTCCGCGGATCGTCGCGATCCTCGGCGGCACGCTGGGCAACCTGCAGGCCGGCAGCCGCCGGCACTTCCTGAGCCGCCTGCGCGGGCTGCTCGACGACGACGGCCGGCTGCTCGTCGGCATCGACCTCGTCAAGGACCCGGCCGTGATCGAGCTGGCCTACAACGACGCCGCGGGCGTGACGAGCGCGTTCAACCGCAACGTCCTGACCGTCATCAATCGCGAGCTCGGCGCCGACTTCCCCGTCGACGAGTACGAGCACGTCGCGTTCTTCGACCACGAGAACGAGTGGATCGACATCCGCCTGCGGGCCGTGCGCGACCACACCGTGCGCATCGACGCGCTCGACCTCACGGTGGAGTTCGCCGCCCGCGAGGAGCTGCGGACGGAGATCTCCTCCAAGTTCACCCGCGAGCGCATCGCCGCGGACCTCGCCGCCGCCGGCCTCGAGCTCGAGGACCTCCTCACGGACGCCGACGGCCTGTTCGGCCTGGCGCTCGCGA
>WLOB01000395.1 GCA_009699505.1 Actinomycetota bacterium
CGCGCGGGGACGCCCGGCATCGCCACGCGGGGCGCCCGCCAGAAGACGCGGCTCCAGGCCTTGCCGACCGCGTAGAGCGTCAGGAGGCTCGTGACGACGCTGCCCCCGACGAGGGTCCACGCGAGCCACGACCCGTCCTGCGCACCGCCCTCGATGAGCGCGACCTTGCCGATGAAGCCCGAGAACGGCGGGATGCCGGCGAGGTTCATCGCGGGCAGGAAGAAGAGGATCGCCAGGAGCGGCGCGGTCCGCGCCAGCCCGCCGATCCGGTCCGACGACGTGCTGCCCGCGACGCGCTCGATCATCCCGGCGGTCAGGAACAGCGTCGTCTGGATCGTGATGTGGTGGATCGCGTAGAAGATCGCGCCCGACAGGCCGAGCTGCGAGCCGAGCGCGACGCCGAAGATCATGTAGCCGATGTGGCTGACGAGCGTGAAGGACAGCATGCGCTTGACGTCCGTCTGCGCGACGGCGCCGAGGATCCCGACCACCATCGTCAGGAGCGCGATGACCATGAGGAGCGCGGCCACGCGGTCGTCGTCGGGGAAGAGCAGCGTCTCCGTGCGGATGACCGCGTAGACGCCGACCTTCGTCAGGAGGCCGGCGAACACCGCGGTCACGGGTGCCGGGGCCGTCGGGTAGGAGTCCGGCAGCCACGCCGACATCGGGAAGACCGCCGCCTTGATGCCGAACGCCAGGAGCAGCGAGAACTCGAGCACGAGCCGGATGTCGGGGTCCAGCTCGCGCAGCTTGAGCGCCAGGTCGGCGAGGTTCAGCGTGCCCGTGGCGCCGTAGACGAGGCCGATCGCCGCGAGGAACAGGAGCGACGAGAGCAGCGAGACGATCACGTACGTCGTGCCGGAGCGGATGCGCGAGGCCGTGCCGCCCAGCGTGATCAGCACGTAGCTCGCGACGAGCAGGATCTCGAAGCCGACGTAGAGGTTGAAGAGGTCGCCGGCGAGGAACGCGTTGCTGATCCCGGCCGCCAGCACGAGGTAGGTCGGGTGGAAGACCGCGAGCGGCAGGCCCTCCTCCTCGTCCGCCGAGCCCTGGCCGTAGCTGTAGACCAGGACGCAGAGGGTCACCGCGGCGGAGACCACCAGCATGAGCGCCGACAGGCGGTCGGCGACGAGGACGATGCCCACGGGCGGCTGCCAGCCGCCGAGCGCCGCGACCTGCGGGCCGTGGCGGTCGGCGGCGATCAGCAGGAGGACGGCGACGACGAGGACCGCGACGAGGGTGCCGACGGAGATCGCGCGCTGCAGGCGTGGCCAGCGGACGCCGATGGCGAACTTCGTGCCGGCGGCCAGGAGCGGCAGGACGACGGGCAGCGGGACGAGGTCGGCGGTGCTCATGCGCCCCTCGTGATGGCGTGGTCGTCGTCGGGGGACTCCGTCTCCTCGACGGCGGCGCGTGCGTCCTGCGCGGCCTCGAGGTCGGCGTCGGCGCCGGTGTCCTCGAGCTCCTCGGCCTCGCGGCGGGTGGCGACGAGGCGGTCCTCGACGTCGTCCTGCACCTCGTCGTGTCCCTGCAGCTGCCAGGAGCGGTAGGCCAGGGCCAGCAGGAACGCGGTGACCGCGAAGGTGATGACGATCGCGGTGAGGATCATGACCTGCGGCAGCGGGTCGTTCTGGTCCGCCTGGGCGGTCTCGCCGATGATCGGCGCCTCCTTGGCGACGCCGCCCATCGTCAGGATCATCACGTTGATCCCGTTGCCCAGGAGGACGGCGCCGAGCAGGACGCGGGTCAGGCTGCGCTCGAGGAGCAGCACGACGCCGCCGGCGACGAGGACGCCGACGAGGATCGCGAGGACGAGGGAGACGCTCACGAGGGGGTGTCCTGCGTCGGGGCGGCCTGGACCGTCGGGCGGCGCCCGTGGGTCTCCTCGTCGACCTGGCGGTCGATCTCCGAGCCGAACGAGCGCAGCACGTCGAGGACGACGCCGACGACGACGAGGTACACGCCGACGTCGAAGAGCGTCGAGGAGTAGAGCTTGAGCGGCCCCAGGAGCGGGATCTCGGGCTTCCACGAGCCGCCCTGCAGCACGGCGTCGCCGACGACCGCGCCGGCCAGGCCGGTGCCGACGGCGATCACGAGGCCCAGGCCGATGACGAGGCCCGCGCCCACGGGCGCGGCCTCGCCGAGCTCGTACCGGCCGCCGGCGAGGTACCGGATCGTGAACGCCAGGCCGGCGACGAGGCCACCGGCGAAGCCGCCGCCGGGCACGTCGTGCCCGGCCCACAGGAGGTAGACCGAGAGCACCAGGACCGTGTGGAAGATGAGGCGGACGACGACCTCGAGGAGGATGGACCGGCGCTCGGGCGCGAGGGTGTTCTCGGCCACGAGCCACTGCTCGGCGCGGCGGGCGGTGCCCGCGCCCCCGGCCTGGTTCTGGACGACGTTCAGCAGGCCGGCGCTCGCGGCGACCGCGGCCACGGAGGGGTCCGTCCGCGACCCGGCGCCCGGTCGGGCGCGCGGCGGGCCGGCGCCCGGGTCCGCGGGCGCCATGGCCCAGACCGGGCTGTCGGCCGACGGGTCCGACAGCCGCGGCATCGCGCGCGTGCGGCGGCGGAGGAACAGGAGGCTCGTGACGCCGGTGGCCGCGACGACGAGGACCGCGATCTCGCCCATGGTGTCCCAGGCGCGCAGGTCGACGAGCGTGACGTTGACGATGTTCTCGCCGCCCGCGAGCTTCGACGCGGCGGCGAAGAGCTCGGAGACCGGGGCGGCCTCGCGGGCGCCGGCGGCGACGACCGTCAGGACCGCCATGAGCGTGCCGACGACGACGCCGGTCAGCAGGTGGACGCGCCGGCGGCGCTTCGACGAGACCGTGCCGGTGAAGTGCGAGGGCAGCCGGCGGAGCACGAGGACGACGACCACGAGGGTCACGGTCTCGACGAGGAACTGGGTCAGCGCGAGGTCCGGGGCGCCCTGCAGCGCGAAGAGGGTCGCCACGCCGTAGCCGACCACGCCGCTGAGGACGACGGCCTTCAGGCGCCGGCGCGAGCGCAGGGTGAGCACGGTGGCGGCGACGATCAGGAGCCCGATCGCCCCCTGCGCGGGCTCGTCCCACACCCGCAGCTCGACGTTCCACGGCGCGCCGGTGATGAGCGTCGTCGCGGTCGCGGCGGCGAAGACGAAGAGGATCGTCATCAGGTACACCGGGAGCGAGCCGGACTGCGTCGCGCGGGCGGCGGCGACCGACAGCCGCTCCGTCGCGCGCACCAGGACGACGTAGGAGTCGCGGGCGTCGATCGTCCGGCGCGTCTCCTCCGCGGGGATCGGCCGGCCGGCGAGCCGGCGGCCGACGACGACCACCAGGGCACCGAGCGCGAGGGCCAGCACCGAGAGGCCCAGCGGGACGCCGAAGCCGTGCCAGCCCGCGAGGTGCAGCGGCTTCTCGAGCGTCGACGGCGCGAGGTCCGCGTGGCGGGCCAGCAGCGCGTCGAGCGCCGAGAAGCCGATGCCCAGGACGAGGCCGCCCGCGGCCAGGAGCCCCGGCGCGAGCTCGATGTGCGGGTCGGCGTGGTCGCACCGGCGGTCGGGCACGCCGTCCTTCGTCGCGAACGCGCCCCACCAGAACCGCCAGGCGTAGGCGGCGGTGAGCGCGACGCCCAGGACGATCGCCACCAGCGTCGCGACGTCGAGCGCGTCGCCGTGCAGGAGGGCGTCCAGCGCGGTCTCCTTCGCCGCGAAGCCCGCGAAGAGCGGCACGCCCGCCATGGACGCGGCCGCGAGCCCGGCGATCACGGCCAGGCGCCTCCGGGTCCGCCCGAGGCCGCTCAGGACGCGGAGGTCGCGGGTGCCCGTGTCGTGGTCGATGATCCCGACCGTCAGGAACAGCGCGGACTTGTAGAGCGCGTGGGCGAGCAGCAGGCCGAGCCCGGCGAGGAGCACGTCGCGGGAGCCCTGGCCGACGAGGAGCGTGAGCAGGCCGAGCTGGCTGACCGTGCCGTAGGCGAGCAGCAGCTTCAGGTCGTGCTGGCGCAGCGCCCGGGAGGCGCCCAGCAGCATCGTCAGCGTGCCGAGCACGAGGATCGTCGGCTTCCACGGCGCGGTCTCGGCGAACCCGGGGGCGAGCCGGGCGACGAGGAAGACGCCGGCCTTCACCATCGCCGCGGCGTGGAGGTAGGCCGAGACCGGGGTCGGCGCGGCCATCGCGCCCGGCAGCCAGAAGTGGAACGGCACCAGGGCCG
>WLOB01000396.1 GCA_009699505.1 Actinomycetota bacterium
GCTGCAGCTGGGCGACCGGATCCGCATCGGCGACACCGAGTTCACCTACCTGGACGACTGAGTGCTTCGCGTCATCGAATACGCCCAGCGGACCGACACCGGCCGCCAGCGCCCCGCCAACGAGGACTCCTTCGTGGCGCGGTCGCCCCTGTTCGCGGTCGCGGACGGGATGGGCGGCGCCCAGGCCGGCGAGGTCGCGTCGCGGATGGCCGTCGAGGTGCTCCACGAAGGCCTGGGCGGCGCCGGCACGGACGGCACCGTCGCCGAGCGCCTGCGCGACCAGGTCGTCGAGGCGAACCACCGCATCCACGAGCGCGCGCAGAGCGACACCCGCAACGCGGGGATGGGCACGACGCTCACCGCGGCGTACGTCGACGAGCGGCGCCTCGTCGTCGTCCACGTCGGCGACAGCCGCCTCTACCGCGTGCGCGACGGGGTGCTCGAGCGCCTGACGCGCGACCACTCGCTCGTCGAGGAGCTCGTGCGCCAGGGCCGGCTGACGCCGGAGGAGGCCGCGGAGCACCCGCAGCGCTCCATCATCACCCGCGCGCTCGGGCCGGAGTCCGAGGTCGCGGTGGACTCCGAGGTCCTGCGGGTGCAGGACGGCGACCTCTTCATGGTCTGCTCGGACGGCCTGACGGCGATGCTGTCGGACCAGCGGATCTCCGACCTGCTGGCCGGCGACCCGCCCCCGGGCGAGCGCGGCGAGCGGGTGCCGCTGCACCAGCGCGTCGACGCCCTCGTCGACGCGGCCAACGAGGCCGGCGGCCGGGACAACATCACCGTCCTGCTGTTCCGGGTGGAGAACGACGAGGTCGGGCAGACCGGCGCGTTCGGCGCCGTCGGCTCCCCCGTCGGCGAGCAGACGACGGAGACCCACCCGGGCCCCGACCCGCGCGGCTCGGACGAGCAGGCCACCGCCGTGATGCCGGCGGTCTCGCCGGCGGACCTCGACCGCGAGGCCCGCCGCGGCGACGGCGACGGCTCGCGCAACCTGATCGAGGCGAGCGGTCCGCGGCAGCCCCGGCCGGCGGGCAAGCGGAAGCGCCGCGGCCTGCGCGCCGGGCCGTTCATCGTGCTCTTCCTCGTCTTCTGCGTGCTGATCGGCGGCTACTTCGCCTCGCAGACCGTGTACTTCATCGGCACGAACCGCGGCCTGGTGACGGTCTATCGCGGCCTGCCGTACGAGCTGCCGTTCGGCCTGCGCCTCTACTCGTCGAACTACCCGTCGTCCGTGCCGGTCGACGAGGTCCCCGCCGCGCTGCGCCCCAAGCTGCTCGACCACCAGACGCGCTCGCTCGAGGACGCCAACAGCCTGGTCTCGGCCCTGGAGCGCGGCGAGGTCGTCACGCCGTGAGCGCCCGCAACCGCGAGGCTCTCGCGCTGTTGCCCTCCGCGCTGCTGGTGACCGCCGGCTTCGCGGCGATCTTCCTCAAGCGCGACGCCTTCCTCTCGGACGCCTCCCTGACGTACGGGGCCGTCTTCCTCGGCCTCTGCCTCGTCGGGCACCTCGTCGTGCGCTTCACCGCGCCGAACGCGGACCCGTACCTCTTCCCGCTCGTCGCGGTCCTCGCGTGCTTCGGGCTCGTCGAGCTCTACCGGATCGACGAGAGCTTCGCCCGCCTGCAGGCGCAGTGGTTCGTCGTCGGCCTCGGCCTGTTCGCGGTGACGATGGTCATGCTGCGCGACCTGCACCTGCTCGAGCGCTACCGGTACACGATCGCGTTCGGCTCGATCCTCCTGCTGATCCTGCCGCGGCTGCCGATCATCGGCGGCGCCTCGAACGGCGCGTACCTGTCGATCAACGTCGGTCCCCTGTCGTTCCAGGCGGCGGAGTTCGCGAAGATCGGCATCGTCATCTTCCTGGCGAGCTACCTGCGCGACACGCGGCAGGTGCTGATCCACGGCGGACGCCGGTTCCTCGGCATGTCGTTCCCGCCGCTGCGCCACTTCGGGCCGCTCCTGGCGATCTGGGGCGTCGCGATGATGCTCCTGATCTTCATCCGCGACCTCGGCTCGTCCGTGATGTTCTTCGGCGCGTTCCTCGCGCTGCTCTACGTCGCGACGGGCAAGAAGCGCTTCCCGGTCATCGGCCTCGGGGCGTTCGCCCTGGGCGCCTACGTCGTCGGCGGCCGCGTCGGGCACGTGCAGGACCGCGTGGCGGCCTGGCGCAACCCGCTCGAGCCCGAGCTGTTCAACCAGGTCGGCGGCTCGGAGCAGCTCGCGCAGTCGCTCTTCGCGCAGGCCGACGGCGGGCTCTTCGGCCGCGGGTTCGGGCAGGCGGAGCTCGGGCTGGTCAACCAGGACGGCGCCATCGGCACCGCGCTGCTGCCGGCCGCGAAGAACGACCTGATCTACTCCCTCATCGCGAACGAGACCGGGCTGCTCGGTGCGGCGGCGATCCTGCTGGCGTACCTCCTCATCGTCAACCGCGGCTTCCGCATCGCCACCCTCGCCCGCGACCCGTTCTCCAAGCTCCTGGCGACCGGCCTGACGTCGGTCTTCGCGCTCCAGGTGTTCGTGATCGTCGGCGGCGTGACGAAGGTCATCCCGCTGACCGGCGTGACGCTGCCGTTCATCTCCTACGGTGGCTCGTCGATCATGGCCAACTTCGTCCTGCTCGCCCTCCTGATGCGTCTGTCCGAGGACGCGAGGCGCCCCGCGTGAACAGCTCGATCCGCAACCTGTTCGTCCTGTTCGTCCTGCTGTTCGGCGTCCTCGTCCTCTTCACGTCGCGCTGGACGGTCTTCGAGGACGGCGACCTGCGCGCCGACTCGCTCAACCGCCGCGACGTCATCCGCGCCTCCCGGATCCCGCGCGGCCGGATCACCGCCGCGGACGGCACGACGCTCGCCCGCAGCCGCAAGATCACGTCGCGCGACACGGGCGACTCCGTCTACCAGCGGGTCTACCCGCAGGGCACCCCGTACGCCGCGACCGTCGGCTACAGCGACACGTCGCTCGGCCAGCAGGCCGGCCTCGAGCGCTCGCAGAACGAGTACCTGTCGGGCAAGGCGACGAAGGCCGCCACCGCGGTCGACCGGTTCATCAGCGGCGAGACGCGCGGCGACGACGTCCGCACGACGCTGCAGCCGTCCGTCATGCGCGCCGCGATCCAGGGGCTGAACGGCAAGGCGGGCTCCGTCGTGGCGCTCGAGCCGAAGACCGGCAAGGTCCTCGCGATGGTCACCGTGCCGAGCTACGACCCCGACCGGCTCATCGCCGACGGCGAGTCGTACCGGAAGGAGCTGAAGGACCGCGACGCCTGGGAGCTCAACCGCGCCACCCAGGCCGACTACGTGCCGGGCTCGACGTTCAAGGTCGTCACGACCGCGGCGGCGCTCGACAGCGGCAGGTACACGCCCGACACGATCGTCGACGGGTCCAACAACCAGGTCTTCTCGAGCGTGCCGCTGGGCAACTTCGGCGGCGAGGACCCCGGTCCCGTCACCGTCCGCCAGGCGCTCGTGCAGTCCGTGAACGGGGCGTTCGGCAACATCGCCGTCGACCTCGGCGGCCGGCGGCTGCAGACGGCGATGGAGAAGTTCGGCTTCGGCGAGGAGCCGCCGCTGGACTACCCCACGAGCCAGATGCGGCCGTCCGGGATCTTCCGGAACAACCGGCTGATCCCCGCGAGCTCGCGCTTCGTCGACCTGGCCCGCACCGGCATCGGGCAGGACAAGCTCGGTGCCACCCCGCTGCAGATGGCGATGGTCGTCTCGGCCGTGGCCAACGGCGGGCGCCTCATGAAGCCGCACCTCGTCGACCGGGTCGTCGACCCCGACGGGCGCGTCCAGGAGCAGGTCGAGCCCGAGCTCTACAAGCAGTCCATGAAGGCGTCGACCGCCGCGTCGCTGCGCAGCATGATGGCCAACGTCGTCGACGAGGGCACCGGCGCGGCCGCGAACCTCGGCACCGGCGTCTCGGTCGGCGGCAAGACCGGCACGGCCGAGCTCGGCAACGTCACGGCCGGCATCAACAACCTCTGGTTCATCGGCTTCGCGCCGGTCCAGGACCCGAAGGTGGCCGTCGCGGTGATCGTCGAGAAGACCCCGGGCCAGGGCGGTCAGGTCGCCGCCCCGATCGCCAAGGGCGTCATCCAGGCCGCCCTCGACGCGGGAGCGGGCCGATGAGCGCCGTGCGGTCGGGCTCCTGGACGACGGGGACCCCGGGCCCGCCCACCCGCCCTCGAC
>WLOB01000397.1 GCA_009699505.1 Actinomycetota bacterium
CCCGGGGGCCGGCAGCGCGGGCCCGTCGCCGCGGCCCCGCGCGCCGGCGGCCCGGTGCGCCGGCGGCCCGGTGCGCCGCCGACGCGCGCGAACGGGCGGCTCAGGCCGGGTGGCCCTCGACCTCGCCCGGCTCGTCGCCGTGGATCTGGGCGAGCGAGCCCTGGAAGCGCTGGAGCTCCTCCGGCGGGATCGCGTAGGTGTGCTCGCGGGCGGGGAACGAGCCGGCGCGGACCTCGTCGGCGTACGTGCGGACCGCCGCGACCATGTCGCCGTGCAGGTGGGCGTACTGCTTGACGAACTTGGCGGTGTGGCCCTCGAGCAGCCCGAGCAGGTCGTGCCAGACGAGCACCTGGCCGTCGGTCGACGCGCCGGCGCCGATGCCGATGACGGGGATCTCCAGGAGCGGCATGAGCTCCTCCGCGACCGCGGCGGGGATCGCCTCGAGGACGATCGCGCAGCAGCCGGCGTCCTGCAGGGCGAGCGCGTCGAGGACCATCTTCGCGGCCTGCTCGGCCTTCTTGCTCTGGGCGCGGAGGCCGCCGAGCGCGTTCGCCGTCTGCGGGGTCAGGCCGAGGTGGCCGACGACCGGGATGCCGGCGTTGACGATCGCGCGGGCGCGGTCGACCATGACGCCGCCGCCCTCGAGCTTGACCGCCTGGGCGCCCGCGTCCTTCACGAAGCGCTGGGCGTTCTTGACGGCCTCGTAGTCCGACGCCTCGTAGGAGCCGAACGGCAGGTCGGAGACCATGAACGTCGCCCGCAGGCCGCGGCGCACCGCGCGGCCGAGCATGAGCAGCTCCTCCATCGTCGCGGGGACGGTGGAGTCGAGGCCGAGGACCGTGGTGGCCGCGGAGTCGCCGACGAGCACCATCTCGACGCCGGCCTGCTCGGCCACGACGGCCGAGGGGTGGTCGTAGGCGGTCACCATGACCATCTTCCGGCCCTGCTGCTTCATCTCGAGCAGCGAGGTCACGGTGACGGGGGCGCGGTCGACCGTGGAGGCGGCGACGGTGCGGGGGCTGGCGGACATGCGTGGTTCTCCGGGATGGAGGGGGTGAGGGTGCGGGAGCGCGGGCGCCTAGGCGACCGTGCCGACCCGATCGGTCTCGGTGAGGAGCGTCGCGACGGCGTCGTCGACGTCGATGATGCGGTTCGTACCCCGTTCGACGTGCACGACCCGCGGCTCGTAGCGCTCGAGGTCCTCGCGCGAGTACTGCGCGTAGGAGATGACGATGATGGTGTCGCCCTTGTGGACGAGGCGGGCGGCGGCGCCGTTGACCTTGACCTCGCCCGAGCCGCGCTCCCCGACGATGGTGTAGGTCTCGAACCGCTGACCGTTGTCGACGTCCACGACGGCGACCTGCTCGTGGACGAGGATGTCGGCCGCTTCGAGCAGGTCGGGGTCGATCGTGATCGAGCCGACGTAGTGGAGGTCCGAGTCGGTCACCGTCGCCCGGTGGATCTTGGACTTGAGCATCGTGCGCTGCATGAGGGTCAACCCTTCTCGGGGGTCGGGGGAACGGCGTGGCCCGTCGACCCGGCGCCGGAGAGCGCGGGGACGGGAGCGTCGGAGGGGACGGGGGAGAGGAGGGCGTTGTCGATCAGCCGGACGGGGCCGACCGGCACGGCGAGCGCCAGGAGCGACGGTGCGTCGACCGTCCCGCGGGGCGCCAGGGTCGCCGCGTCGACGATCGCGACGTACTCCGGCGTCAAGCCGGCGTCGGCGAGCGGCCCCGCGGCGGCCCCGAGGAGGGCGGCGGCGTCGCGCTCGCCCGCGGCGAGCAGCGCGAGGGCGGCGTCGATCGCGCGGGGGATCGCGACGGCGCGGGCGCGGTCGTCGGCGGAGAGGCGGACGTTGCGGCTCGACAGCGCCAGGCCGTCGGGCTCGCGCACCGTCGGCAGGGCGACGATCTCGACGGGGAGGTCCAGGTCCCGGACCATCCGCCGCACGACGAGGACCTGCTGGGCGTCCTTCGCGCCGAAGAACGCGACGTCGGGGCCCACCATGTTCAGGAGCTTCGCGACGACGGTGGTGACGCCGTGGAAGTGCTCCGGGCCGCGGTGGGCGCCCTCGAGCCGCTCCGTCAGCGGGCCGGAGACCCGGACCTCGGAGACGAACCCGTCCGGGTAGACCTCGTCGACGCCGGGGGCGAAGAGCACGTCGGCCCCGGCCGCCCCGGCGCGCGCGGCGTCCTCGGCCTCGGTGCGCGGGTAGTTCGTCAGGTCCGCGGCGTCGCCGAACTGGCGCGGGTTGACGAAGAGCGACACGACGGTGCTCGTGGTGCGGCCCGCCGCCGCCTCGACGAGCGAGACGTGCCCGGCGTGCAGGGCGCCCATCGTCGGCACGAGCCCGACGGTGCCGCCGTCGGCGCGCACCGCGCGGACGTGGTCGCGCAGCTCCGCCGTGGTGCGGACGATCCTCACGACGCGCTCCCGGCCGCGACGGGCTCCGGGACGACCCCGGCGGCGCGACGGGCGAGGCGGCCGGTCGCGGCCGTCAGGGCGTCGAAGAGCTCGAGGTCGTCCGCCGGGAGGCGGTGGGCCAGGGCCGCGCGCTGCCGGGCGACGGTGGCGTCGTCGCCACGGGCCACCGGGCCGGTCAGCGCGGCGGCCGCGCCCCGGTCCTGCCACCCGTCGACGGCCGCGCGCACGAGGGGCGCGAGGGCCGCGCGGTCCAGGCCCGCGCCGGCGGCGATGCGGTCCGCGAGGTCCTCCACGGCGAGCAGGTAGTTCGCGGCCACGGAGGCCGCGGCGTGGTAGGCGGCGCGGTCGGCGTCGTCCACCCGCAGCGGGCGCATGCCGACGGCGGTCCCGAGCGCCTCGGCCGCGGCGAGCGCCGCGGGGCTCGACCCCGCGACGGCGCAGGGGGCGCCCGCGAGCGGCGACGCCGGGCCGGTGACCGTCATGAGCGGGTGCAGCGAGAACGCGTCGTGCGGGGCCAGCGGCGCGAGCGTGGTCGCCCCGGAGCAGTGGCCGACGACCCGGCCCTCGCGGACCGCGATCGCGGAGGCGGCGTCGGCGATCGCGCCGTCCGGGACGCAGAGCAGGACGACGTCCGCGTCGCCGCCGTCGCGGCCGCGACCGCGGGGCCCGTCGACGTGCACGCCCGCGGAGGCGAGCTGCGCGGCGAGGGCGGTGCCGAGGCGTCCCCGTCCGACGACGGTGACTCGAGGGGTGGGCACACCGGTGGGTGTGCGTGGACGCAGGTCCATCAGGTCTCCGGTCCAGCTCCCCGTGGGGGATGCCGGTCGCGTGCAGCAGGGTGTGGTGCGGGGCGTTGAGGCAGGTCCGTCCCACGAACGTGGTGACGGCCTCCCTGAGTTGTAGCACCCCGCACGAGGATCGCAACGGAGTGAAACCAGGTCTGGAATGGCGGGTTTCACTCGTGCGCCCCGCGGGCGTGGCGGCCACGGGGGCCCGCTAGCCTCGGTCGCCGTGGACGCGACCCCGGTCACCCCTGCGCCCGCGGCGACCGCCGCCGAGCGCCGCGTCCAGCTCGGGCGCCTGCGCGACGCCGCCCGCTCCTGCGTCCGCTGCCCGCAGCTCGTGGCGTCCCGCACGACCGTCGTGTTCGGGGCGGGGAACCCGGACGCGGACATCCTGCTCGTCGGCGAGTCGCCCGGGCGCGGGGAGGACCGCCAGGGCCTGCCGCTCCTCGGGGCGTCGGGGCGGCTCGTGTCGGACCTGCTCGCCGAGGTCGGGCTGCGGCGCGAGGACGTCTACGTGACCACCGTCCTGAAGTGCCGCCCGCCGAGCAACCGCGACCCGCTGGCGGAGGAGCTGGCGAACTGCCGCTCGCACCTGACGGGCCAGGTCGAGCTCGTCCGGCCGAAGGTCGTCTGCACGCTCGGGTCGTTCGCCACGAAGCTCCTCCGCGAGGACCCGGCCGGCATCCGCGCGGTCCGGGGCCGCCCCGAGGTGCGGACGATCGGGACGCGCGCCGTCCGGCTCCTGCCCGTCCTGCACCCCGACGCCGTGCTCTACCAGGAGTCCCTCGCCGAGCTCCTGCGCGCGGACCTGGCGCTCCTGCCGGGCCTCGTCGCGTCACCCGCACCGCCGCAGCCCGACCCGCCGCGGGGGGAGCCCGCCCCGACGGACGCCGACGCCCGGCGCGGGCGGCCCGGCGACGCGACGGCCCCGGGTGCTCCCGCGGCCGACCCCGCCGATCCCGCCGACG
>WLOB01000398.1 GCA_009699505.1 Actinomycetota bacterium
GACTTCATGATCCAGGGCGGGTGCCCGCAGGGCACCGGCACCGGCGGCCCGGGCTACGAGTTCGAGGACGAGATCAACGAGCACAAGATCGTGCGCGGGACGCTCGCCATGGCGAACGCCGGCCCGAACACGAACGGCTCGCAGTTCTTCATCGTCACGGCCGACGCCACCCCGTGGCTCGACGGCAAGCACACCGCCTTCGGCCAGGTCCAGTCGGGCGAGGACGTCGTCCAGCGCATCGGCACGACGCAGACGGGCCCGGGCGACCGCCCCGTCACGCCCATCGAGATCCGCTCGATCAAGATCGAGGGCTGAGCCCTCCGGGACGGACCGGCGCGCCCGCGCCGCCGTCCCACCCGCGGTGGCCGCGTCCACCGTACGCCTGAGGGCCCGCCGACCGCGGGCCCTTCGCGTCCCGGCCCCCGACGCAGAAGATGACGCCTACGTCACCTTCCTGCGCGCCCGTGCACGCGAGGCGCTAGGGTCCTCCCATGAGCACCCAGGAGCAGGCGCCCGAGCAGGCCGACGGTCAGGCCGTCACGGATCCCGCGACGCCGCCGCAGAAGGCCGTCGTCGATCCCGCCACCGGCAGGACCATCGCCTGGGTCGACCAGCTCGGCCCGGAGGAGGCCGCGAAGGCCGCCGCCCGTGGCCGCGCCGTGCAGCCCGCGTGGGAGGCCCTGGGCTTCGAGGGCCGCGCGCGCGTCATGCGCCGCGCCCAGAAGTGGGTCACCGACCACTCCGACGAGCTCGTCGCGACGATCGTCTCCGAGACCGGCAAGGCCTGGGAGGACGCCCAGATGGCCGAGGTCATGTACGCCGCGTCGGCGTTCGGGCACTGGGCCGACCACGCCGAGGGCCTCCTGGCGGACGAGCGCATCAAGGTCGCCTCGCCGCTCATGAAGGGCAAGAAGGTCTTCACGCGCCACGCGCCGCTCGGGCTCGTCGGCGTCATCGCCCCGTGGAACTACCCGTTCGTCAACGGCTTCGGTGACTGCATCCCGGCGCTCATGGCCGGGAACAGCGTGCTGCTGAAGCCCGCCGAGAAGACGCCGCTGACGTCGCTCCTGATGGCCCGGGTCCTGCGCGAGTGCGGCCTGCCCGACGGCGTCTTCCAGGTGCTCACCGGCAAGGGCTCCGTCCTGGGCGAGGCGCTCGTCGACGTCGTCGACATGATCATGTTCACGGGCTCCACGCCCGTCGGACGCACCATCGGCGCACAGGCCGGCCGTCGTCTCATCCCGTGCTCGCTCGAGCTCGGCGGCAAGGACCCGTTCATCGTCCTGGCCGACGCCGACCTCGAGCGCGCGGCCAACCACGCGCTCTTCTACTCCATGTTCAACACGGGGCAGACCTGCATCTCGGTCGAGCGCGTGTACGTCGAGGCGCCCGTGTACGACGAGTTCGTCGCGAAGATCACGAAGAAGGCCAAGGCGCTGCGCAACGGCACGCCGACCGGCCCCGGCGCCACGGACGTCGGCGCGCTGACGATCGAGAGCCAGGTGGCCACGGTCTCCGAGCACGTCGAGGACGCGCGCAAGAAGGGCGCGACGATCGTCGCCGGCGGCGACCCCGACCCGAACCGCCCCGGCTGGTGGTACCCGCCGACCGTCCTCACCGACGTCGACCACTCCATGGAGTGCATGACGGAGGAGACCTTCGGGCCGACGCTGCCGATCATGAAGGTCGCCGACGCCGAGGAGGCCATCCGGCTGGCCAACGACAGCCCGTACGGCCTGATGGCGTCCGTGTTCACGAAGGACACCGTGAAGGGCGAGCAGATCGCGCGCCGCATCCAGGCCGGGTCCGTGCACGTCAACGACGCGCTGATCGGCTACACGGCGCTCGAGGCCCCGATGGGCGGCTGGAAGGACTCCGGCCTCGGCGCCCGTCACGGCGCGCCGGGCATCCGCAAGTACACGAACTCCCAGACGATCATCGTGTCGAAGTACCACCTGAAGAAGGAGCCGCAGGTGTACCCGTACACCGGGCGCAGCTTCAAGCTCCTCGGCCGGGTCACGAAGTTCTTCTACGGTCGCGGCACGCGCGACTAGGACGGACCCGGCGGCGCACCCGCCGCCGACCCGCAGGACCCCTCGACGGGCCGCCCACGGGCGGCCCGTCGTCGTCCGGCCTCAGCGCAGCGGGACCCCGAAGAGCTCCTCGAGCCGCGGCACCGTCTCCGCGGCATCGCGGTGGAGCACCGTCGTCATGCCGAGCTCCTCGGCCGGCGGCAGGTTGAACGGCAGGTCGTCGACGAAGACGCACTCCTCGGGCCGCAGCCCGATGCGCTCCGCGCCGATGACGAAGATCTCCGGCGCCGGCTTGCGCATGCGCTCCTCGTGGCTGAGGACGACCCCGTCGAACGCCTCGTCCAGGAGCGCCTGGTCGTAGGCCATCCCGTCGCCCCACGAGTTCGAGATGAGGCCGGTGCGGATGCCGGCGCGCCGGGCGGCGCGGACGGCGTCGGCCATCGCGACGTCGGAGCGCAGCGCGGAGAACATCCGCGTCACGACGCCGTCGGCGCGGTCCGGCCCGAGGCCCGCGCGGGCGACGAACGGCGGGCCGAACGCGACCGTGTCGATCGTGCCGGACTCGAGGTCCTTCAGCAGGTTCCGCGCCTCGCGGTCCGTCTTGAAGAGCTGCCCGATCGCGTCGCGCTCCAGGCCCTCCGCCTCGGCGAAGTCGCCGAACGCCTCGAAGACGTTCGTGGTCAGCACGCCGCCGAAGTCGATGAGCAGGCCGCGGGGGCGGACCGGGCCGTCCGGCGCGTCGCCGGCCGCGTCCGCAGCCGACCCGTCCGGGGCGCCGGCGCTCACGGCGTGCCGCCTTCGGCGATCTCGAGGGAGTAGCGGGCGATCTTCGGGATCATCTCGCCGAACTCGGCGAACACGGGGTCGTCGCCGCCGCCCTCGAGGTGGCGCTTGTAGGAGCCCTCGAGGAAGACGCAGGCCTTCCACCCGGCGAGCACCTGGTGCCAGCGCACGTCGCCGACGTCCCGGCCGGAGCGCGCCGCGTAGCGCTCGACGATGTCCTGCCGCGACGGGAAGCCCGGCTCCGCCGTCACCGGCGTCAGCGACGCGAGCGGCCCCGAGTCGATCCCGTGCGCGGCGTAGTTCGCCGTGAGGTAGCCGACGTCGGCCAGCGGGTCGCCGATCGTCGCGAGCTCCCAGTCGAAGATGGCGGCCAGCCGCGGCCGCGCGTCGGCCGGGCCGGCGCCGTACATGACGTTGCCCATCCGGTAGTCGCCGTGGACGAGGGTCGACTCGGCCTGCTCCGGGCGGTGCTCCGTCAGCCAGGCGAGGAGCTGGTCGACCTCGTCGAGCTGCCGGGTGCGGTTGTGCTCCCAGAGCCCGGTGAACCGGCGCAGCTGGCGCTCGAGGTAGCGCCCGTCGCCCTTGCCGAACCAGTCCAGACCGGCGCCCTGCCAGTCCACCGCGTGCAGCTCGACGAGCGCGTCGACGAGCTCGTCGACCAGGGCCTCGCGCGCCTCGGGGGCGCCGAAGCGGTCGGGCAGCGCGTTCCCGATGACGTCGCCGTGGACCTCCTCCATGACGTAGAACGGCACGCCCAACAGCCCGTCGTCCTCGTGCAGGAGCAGGACGCGCGGCGTGCGGACGGGCCGGTCCTCGAGGGCCTGCAGCAGGCGCGCCTCGCGGACGACGTCGTGCGCGCTGGGCGGCAGCGGCGGCCGCGGCGGGCGACGCAGCACGACGTCGGTGCCGCCGCGGGAGAGCAGGTACGTGATGTTGCTGTGGCCGTCGCCGATCATCCGGGCCTCGATCGGGCCCGCGCCGATCCCCGCGGCGTCGAGGAGGGCCTCGAGCGGGCGGAGGACGAGCAGCGGCGCGCGCTCCTGCGCGGCTGCCTCCTCGGGGGTCTCGACGACGAGTGCGCTCTCGGGCATGGGCGCAGGCTACTGCGGCGAACCGGGGTCGTCGCAGTGGGGGCGGGGCGTCCCCGGCCGCGGGCGCACCGGCCCGGGGCGGCGTCCTGCGGGCGCGCTCCGGTCCCCGACGTAGACTCGGCCCATGACCCCGCCCGCGTCCTCGACGATCGTCCGGACGATCCTGCGCGTCGTCCCCGGACCGCGCTCCGCCCGGGCGCGGATCCTCACCGTCGCCGCGCTGGCCACCGCCCTGGC
>WLOB01000399.1 GCA_009699505.1 Actinomycetota bacterium
GGCGTCCGCCCCGGCCGACCCCGCACCCACCGAGCGGCGCGCGGCGACCTCGGGCAGCTCGAAGGACGACGAGCGCGCCTCCGGCTCGTCGGACCGCGCGCCGCGGATCGTGCTGAAGGACCTCCGCACGGGCGCCCGCGTCAACGGCGGCACCGTCCTCGGCACGATCGGGCGCGAGCCGAGGAAGGGCGGGTCGGCCGAGGGGCGGACCGCGAGCATGGCCTTCGGCGTCCGCCCGGCCGGCAAGGGCGCGCCGCGCGTCGACCCGCGCCCGCTGCTCGACGGCTGGCGCCTGCTCTCCGCGACCGCCGAGCGGGAGTCGGACGAGCGCCG
The DNA here is from genome assembly GCA_009699505.1 of Actinomycetota bacterium. Lineage (GTDB taxonomy): Bacteria > Actinomycetota > Thermoleophilia > Solirubrobacterales > Solirubrobacteraceae > Patulibacter. The sequence continues at coordinate 334 of WLOB01000399.1, forward strand.
GACGGGCGAGAAGAAGAGCGCGCTCTTCGGCATCCGCGCCGGCAGCGCCACGGCCGGGCAGGTGCTCCTGCTCGGCAAGGAGTCGCTGCAGGCCCGCGTCCTGGCGGACGACCGCATCGAGCTCCCGCCCGTCGGCCGGGCGCAGATCCGCGCCGGGCTCATCGACCGCCGCGTGCTGGCGACCCTCGCCTACCTGGCGGCGAACGGCCACGACCTGCGGATCTCGTCCCTGCGCCGCCCGGGCTCCATCACGACGTCGGGCAACCTGTCGGAGCACGACTCGGGCAACGCGGTCGACATCGCCGCGGTCGACGGCCAGGTCATCAGCCCGAAGACGCAGGGCGCGGGCTCGATCACGGACCGGACGGTCCGCCTGCTGCTGCGCCTGCAGGGCACGATGACCCCGCACCAGATCATCACGCTCATGGGCCCCGACGACTTCGGCGGCGCGCGCAACGTGCTGGCGATGGGCGACCACGACGACCACATCCACGTCGGCTTCTCCGTGGCCGGCGGCGACGGTGCGGCGGCGGGCGGACAGCTCGCCTCGGCGCTGAAGCCCGGCCAGTGGGACGACCTCGTCGAGCGCCTCGGGAAGATCGAGAACCCGCAGGTCGCCACGAAGGCGTCGCGCTTCTCGCTCAAGGTGCGCCGCTAGGCGGACGCGGGGCGCCCCGGCGTCCCGCGTTGCACTTGCTACCGACGGTAGGTACCGTGGCGCCATGCTCCGCGACCGCCCCGCCGACTCATGACGCACCCGCTCTCCCGGCGCGCCCGCGACCTGCGCCACGGGCTGCTGACGCTCGGCTCGAAGACGCCGAACACCCCCGGCCGGATCGTCCGGCAGGTCGTCTCGGGCGGCCTCGCCGGCGCCGTCCGGGGCAAGGTCGTCCTCGTCACGGGCGCGTCGTCGGGGATCGGCGAGGCCACGGCGGTCCGCCTGGGCGCCGCCGGGGCGCACGTCGTCCTCGTCGCCCGCTCCGAGGACGCGCTGCGGCAGGTCGCCGCGCGGATCACCGACGCGGGCGGCTCGGCCGACGTGCGGCCCTGCGACCTCACGGACCTCGACGCGGTCGGCGTGTTGGCCGAGGAGGTCCTCGCGGACCACGGCGCCGTCGACGTGCTCGTCAACAACGCGGGCCGCTCCATCCGGCGCTCCATCGCGGACTCCTACGACCGCATGCACGACTTCGAGCGGACGATGCAGATCAACTACTACGGGCCGGTGAAGCTCACGCTCGGGCTGCTCCCCGCGATGCGCGCCCAGGGTCGCGGGCAGATCGTGAACGTCCTGTCGGAGGGCCTGCTGCTGCAGACGCCGAAGTTCGCGGCCTACCTCGCCTCGAAGTCCGCCCTGGACTCGTTCTCCCGCTGCGTGGCCAACGAGGTCCGGGGCGACGGCGTCCGCGTCACCGGCGTCCACATGCCGCTCGTGCGCACCCCGATGATCGCCCCGACCGCCGCCTACGAGCGCGTGCCGGCCCTGCGGCCGGAGGAGGCCGCCGACCTCATCTGCGAGGGCATCGTCACCCGCGCGTTCGCGGTCACCGCCCGCGAGGGCCTGGCGCTGCAGCTCGCCCGCAGCATCGCCCCGGGGACCCTCGAGGCGGGCATCGCGCTCGTCTCGCGGCGCCTCGGCGCGGCGGAGCGGCCGTCGAACGCCGGTGACGTCTCGGGCGAGCGCCGCATCCCCGCCGCCCGGTAGGACGCCCGGGGCTCAGCCCTCGGCCGGCGCCGCCGCGTCGCGGCGCTGCGCCACGAGCGCGAGGTACGCCGAGCGCGCCTCGAACGTCCGGGTCATCTGGTCCGTCAGCTCGTCGAGGAACTCCTCGCGGTACGCCGAGTCGGTGAGGACGCTGATGGCGTAGTAGAGGCCCGACAGCGCGCCGATCGCCGCCGACACGCGCAGCAGCTCGTGGGTGATCCGCACGGGCACGCCGACGTCCGGGGGCGACCAGGCCACGACCTCGCCCCGCGTGCCGATCCACGACTCCGTCGTCTCCGGGCCGATCACGAGCATCCCGAGGGCGACGAAGAACGCGGTGATCGCCACGGTCACCACGAGCACCTGCAGGCCGTGGCTGATCAGCATCACCAGGCCGACGTTCGCGCGCTGCGGCCGGCGCAGCGGCTCGACCTCGTGGCCGGTCTCCTGCGCCACGCCGGCCTCCAGCGCGCGCACCTCGCGCGGGATGCGGACGGCGAGGAACGCCAGCACGACGAGGAACAGCAGCCAGCCCGTGGCGATCAGGGAGACGTCCTCCATCTGCCCGAAGACCTGCCACATCTCCGTGTTGATGAAGAGGACGACGGCGAAGAGCAGCAGCAGCGGCAGCGCCCGGGCGAGCAGCGCGACGGACTGGGCGAGCTGCCCGGCGAGGCGGCGGAGCGCCCAGACGAGGATCGCGCCGATCCCGAAGCCGAAGCCCAGCGCGACGACCCCGAGCACCGCGAGGTTGAAGGCCGCGGTGACGGCCGCGCTCTGCAGCTGCCCGTTGAAGATGAGCGGCAGGGCGGCGGGGACGACGACGAACCCGGCGAGCTCGGCGGGGCCGAGGTCCTCGGGCACCGCGAGCGCCGGCCGACCGCGCCGGCGGTTGGCCAGGGCGACGGCGGCACCGGCGAACGCGACGGCCCCGGCGACCGCCCCGAGGTTCAGCCCGAGCGGCCAGTCGAGGTTCAGGGCCCCGAGCAGCTCGAGGACGAAGACGAGCGCCAGGAGCGGGAACGCCCGGTTGAAGGCGTCCGTGCGGGCCGACCAGTCCTCGATGAAGAGCGGCAGGCCGGCGCGCCGGAACTGCCGCTCGTAGCCCGCGAGCTCGTCGTGCACGCCGTCATCCAAGCGGGTAGGCCGGACGCCCCGCCGCCCGGGGGCGACCGACGACGGACGCGACCAGCGCGACCAGCAGCCCGACCGCGGCGAGGACGAGCGCCTCCGTGCGCAGCCCGGACAGCAGCTCGTCCCAGACCGCGGCCGCCACGTCCCGGTCCTGGCCCCCGCCGGCGGCGCCGAGGGCGAGGGCCCGCGCGAGCTGCTCCGCGGCCACCACGACGAGCCCCGCGCCGAGCGCCGCGAGGCCGCCCGCCCGCACCGCGCGCCGGCGCACCGGGGCGACGAGGACCGCGAGCAGCAGGAGCACGCCGGCACCCGCGAGCAGCGGCAGGCCGACCGCGCCGAGGTCCGCGGCGCGGCCGGTGCGCGCCGCGGAGTCGCGGCTGCGCTCGAAGGAGAAGATCGGCACGGGGCCGACCGACCGCAGCAGCCGGTCGAGGTCGGCCGGCAGCGTCCCGGTGGTCTCCGTCGTCAGGCCGGCGACGTCCGTGACGGTGAACGTCACCCGTCGGCGGTCCGCATCGACGACCTGGCGGAGGCCGCGGCGGGCGGTGCCGCGGAACGCCCGCCGGAAGGCCGCGCTCGCCACGACCCGGTCGGCCCGGGGCGCCACGACGCCTCGCGCGAACGGGCCGGCGGCGGGGCTGACCTCCTCCACGGCGTCGACGACGGCCTCGACGGCGGCGTCGGCGAGGGCGTCGCGGACGACGGGCTCCTCGCTCAGCGACGCGGCGTGCTCGGCGAACGTCCCCGGGCGGGTCACCCCGTGCAGGTGCTGCAGCGGCAGGCCGAGGACGAGCAGGACGGCCGCGACCAGGACGAGGGTCGCGGCGGCGGGACGACGGGCCACGCGGTCATCGTGGCAGGCGACGCCGGGCACCGAGCCGTCCGCCGGGGCGGGCTCCCGCCGGTGACGGGACGCCGGGGCCCCGCGGGCCCGGCCGGTGCGGGCACCGCCGGTGCCCCGGGCGCCGAC